>JBMSWZ010000336.1:0-2745 GCA_049425105.1 Cephaloticoccus sp. | reverse complement strand
GTCGTCGCGGTTGGTGCCGACCATGCCGCCGTCGCCGCAGGAGACGTGCTTGAAGTCGTTGAACGAGTAGCAGCCGATGTCGCCCATGAGGCCGACGGGCGTGCCTTGGTGGCGCGAGCCCCAGGATTGCGCGCAGTCCTCAATCACGACGAGGCCGTGTTCCTGGGCGAGGGCGTTGATCGCGGTCATGTCGCAGGCGTTGCCGGCGAGGTGCACGGCCATGATCGCGCGGGTCTTCGGGGTGATCGCGCGCCGGATGCACTCCGGGTCCATGTTGTAGGTGCGCGGGTCGAGGTCGGCGAAGACCGGCACGCCCTGCTGGTAGAGGACGCCGATGACCGAACCCATGTCGGTGATGGGCGAGACGATCACCTCGTCACCCGGCTTGAGGCGAAGGGCGGCGACGGCGATGTGCAGGGCGGCGCTGCCGGACGAGCAGGGGAAGACGTGCTTGAACGGGTAGTGCTTGTGAAACTCCGCTAGCAACGCCTCGGTCTGCGGGCCTTTCCAATAGAACAACGAGCGCTGCTCCACCATCGCGGTGAGGCGGGTGCGCTCGGCCTCGCCCCAGCGGCGCGGCAGGGGCAGGGGTTGCGTGACGATCGGGGTGGCGGCAGCGGGGGTCGTGCTCATGGGGGCAGGCGGTTGAAAGGCGGTTGAGAAAATAGAAGCGGAATCGGAATCGAATAGACGCGGCGGGCCCGGCGGTCCCGCCCCACCGGGTCAGAGTTTAAAGAAGCGGGTGGCGTTGGTGGCGGCGATCAGGGCCTTGGTCTTGGCGGGGAGGGCGGCGCAGCGGAGTTTGTCGACCTCGCCGCGGGTGGAGAGCATGGGCGTGCAGGTGCCGAGCAGGAGCCGGCTCGCGGGGATGGCGGGGAGCAGGTCCTGGAGCGTGTTGTGCCACTCGCAGAAGGAGATGTCGGCGCTGAAGTTTTTGGCGACGCCGGCGAGTTTCTTGAGCTCGGGGCGGTAGATGCCGGTGATGAGCGGGTGCACCTTGGGGTGGGCCTTGAGGAAGGCGGCGAGGTCGTCGACGGGCAGACCCACGACCTTGAGGCCGTGGTAGCGGTGGCGCTCGTCCTCGAAGCGCACGTTGATCACGAGCTTGAGCTTCACCTTGGCGACCGCGGCGAGAAAGTCACCCATGACCGGGACGGCCAGGGTGTAGTTGTGGAAGTTGGGCGTGAGCTTCACCGCGCGGGCGCCCGCGGCGCGGCAGGCTTCGAGCTGCTCGCGCCAGTTGGCGAGGCGCAGGTTGACGATCGGCACGGGAATGAGCGCGGGCGTGCGCTTCACGGCGGCGAAGAGCAGGCGGTTGCCGGGCCTCGGGTCGGGCTGGAACACCGAGTCGAGGTGCGAAACGAAGGCGCGCTGCAGGCCGCTGGCGGCGAGGTGCCGCACGAACTGCGCGGGCGTGCGGGTGGGGGTGAGGGTGAAGGGCCAGGAGCCCAGGTAGGCGTTCGCGTCGATCATGGGAAAGTCAGTTCAGGCCCAGCAGCCGGGCGGTGTTGGTGTGGAGGATGCGGGCCTTGGCGGCTGCGGGGATGCGCGCGCCAAGGATGCTGCCGATCTTGGTGCTGCACTCACGAATGGGGAGGTCGGAGCCGTAAAGGACGTGGTCCGCGCCGAGGTGCTCGACGGCATACTCAATCAACCCTTCCTCCGGGAAGCCGCCTGACGTGTCGACGTAGAGGTTGGGCAGGCCCTTGGCCGCGAGCACGCCGCGGAAGCCGACGCCGACGAGGTGCGCCATGATGATGTTTACGTCGGGGTTTCGGCGGGCGAGGCCGGCCGTGTCGTCCGGGTCGCTGTGGTCGCGCATGTCGGGCCCGAAGTTCGTGGAGCTCCAGCTGTGCTGCAGCACGACGAGCCCGAAAGTGCGCGCGGCTTTCATCACGTGCTTCATGCACGAATCGGAGGCGTTGTTGGCGATCTCGAGCTTGATGCCCTTGAAGCCGAATTTCGTGACGCAGCGCTCGGCTTCGGTCATCACCGCGCGCTCGCCGAGCCGGGGATTCAGGTAGCAGAAGCCGACGAAAAAGTCCGGGTGCAGGCGCACGAGCCGGGCGCTTTCGTCGTTGAGCTTGCGGAGGTGGTCCGCCCCGGGCCGGGGCCCGTAGCGCAGCACGTCGCCGAGCGAGATCATCCGCTCGATGCCGAGCGCACGTCCGTGGGCCACGAGCGCCTCGACCTCCGTCTCGCGGCGGCCGTCGTTGAAAAAGATGGGGTGGGTATGGACATCGATGATGCGCATGGGAAAGAGCTAACGCGGGGAGAACATCGTGACAAGCGCCCGGCGGTCCGCTAACGCTTCGGCCCGATGGCCCCGTCCCGCCCGCGAAAATTTCCCGAACAGCCCGGCCCGGTGCGCGAACGCCTGCTGGCCGTCGCCGCGCGGCTTTTCGCCCAAGGCGGCTTTCGCGGCACCACCGTCGACGAGATCGTCGCCGCCGCCGGGGTGAACAAGCGGATGGTCTACCACTATTTCGGGGACAAGGAGCACCTCTACCACGCCGTGCTGGTCGAGGCCTACCGCGGCTTGGAGGCGGTGGAAGTCGGGACGCTGGGGCAGACCGCCGACATCGACGCGCTGGCCGCGGCGATTGTGCAGGCCTACTTCGAATTCCTCGAGGCGCACCCGGAGTTCGTCCGCCTGCTCTTGTGGGAAAACCTCAACGACGGCCGGGGCCTCGCGCAGATCGGCTCGCAGTTGAGCAAGGACCCGATGCTGCAGTTGCTGCAGCG
>JBMSWZ010000335.1:0-2750 GCA_049425105.1 Cephaloticoccus sp. | reverse complement strand
CGCGAGCGGACGGCTCGGCTCCCCACAGGCCTTGGCTGGCGAGGGTGCGCAGGCCGACCAAGCCTGCCGTGGAGATGGCCGCATGCCGCAGAAAGGTGCGTCGGGTGAACATACGGATTGTTTCGGGTGCCGCCAACGGGTTGTCAAAATCGACCGATGCCCGTGACAAAAAAGTTACCGTCGCTCGACCAGCGATTCCTTCGGAAACCGCACCTTGGGCATGGTCGCATACCTGTCGTCCTCGGCCCGATAGCCGGCCGCGCAGCACACCACGGAGCCGTAGCCGGTGTCGCCCAACCCAAGGATCTCGTCGACCTTGGCCGGGTTGAATCCCTCCATCGGGCAGGTATCAACCCCGAGCAGCGCCGCCGCGGTCATGAAGTTGCCGAGTGCAATGTAGATTTGGTGGGTCTGCCACGTATCGAGCCGGCCCTCGGCCCGTGCCCGGTCAAGATTCCCCGTGACCATCGCGCGGAACTTGCCGAGCGATTCCACCGTGATGCCCCGCACCTCGCTCATGCGCGAGACATGGGCGTCGACATGATCCTCGCCCAAGTTGCGCCGCACCGTCATCACGAGAAAATGCGAGCAATCCGTCACCTGCGCCTGCCCGTAGGCTGCCGGCCGCAACTGCTCCTTGAGCGCCGGATCCGTGACGACGACAAATCGCCACGGCTGCAGACCCGTCGACGAGGCCGTAAGCACCAGCGCATCCTCCAATGCCGCCCAGATTTCCCCGGGCACCGTCCGGGCCGGAACAAAGCGCCTCACGGCGTAGCGCCAGCGCAGGGCGGAAAGGAGAACATCAGGGGCGATCGAAGCCATGGGACTCATGAGGCAGCGGGTGGCAGGTTTTCGCAAGACCTCCAGTGGATTTTCCCGTCATGCCGCACTTACGGCTTGGCATGCCCCGGGGCGTCGACTCACTGGTAGCCAACCCCGCGCCTTCAGGCGTCTGAATACCCGTAATGTCCTACACCCTCTCCCGGCAAAAGCTTCTGCGCGAGTGGAAGTTGTATTTCTTTGTCGTGCCGTCGCTAGCGATGGTGCTGACCTTCCTCTACTTCCCGGTCGGCAGCGCGATCTACCACAGCTTCTTCGACTGGTCCGGAGGCGAGGCCAAGCAGTTCATCAGCTGGGACAACTACCTGCGCGCCTTTCAGGACGGCACCCTGCTGAACTCCTTTGTGACGGTCGGCGCCCTGCTGATTTTCAACCTCTTCAAGATGATCCCGTCGATCCTGATCGCGGTGCTCATCCACCGCGTCACGAGTGACAAGTGGCAATACGCCTACCGCGCCCTGCTCGTCGTGCCCATGATCGTGCCGCACCTCGTCACCCTCTTCATCTGGAAGTTCATCATGGACCCCAACCTCGGCGCGCTGAACCGCGTGATTGAGGCCACGGGCATGAAGACGGTGCTGGTCGCCATGAACGACTTTTTCGGCTGGAGCGTGTTCTTCAAGGACGTGCCCATTGGCTGGCTCTCGCAACCCGAGCTGATCCTCCCCGCCCTCTTCATCTGGGGCTTCCCCTGGATCGGCACGGTCGGCGTCCTCATCTACCTAGCCGGCCTGCAGTCCATCGGCCAGGAGGTCTACGAGGCCGCGGAGCTCGACGGCATCGGCCCGTTCAAGAAATTCATCTACATCGAGCTGCCGCTCATCCTCACTCAGGTGCGCCTGAGCCTCGTGCTCCTGATCGTCGGCACGCTCGGCCAATACGGCCTGCAACTCCTCCTCCTCAACGAATACGGCGGCCCCGGCGGCCGCGGCATGGTCCCCGGCCTCTGGATGTATAACCGGGCCTTCGTGGCCGGCGAATTTGGCTACGCCTGCGCCATCGGCGTTCTCCTCGCCGTCGTCATTCTCGGTCTCACCTTCGTCAACAACCGCTACGTGCGGGTCGAAAAATGAGCGTCGCCACCAGCTCCCTCCGCCGCCGGGTCGACTGGCCGAAGCACCTTGTCATCTGGTTCTTCATCCTGATCGAGCTGTTCCCGCTATACATGATGTTCCAGGTGTCGTTCAAGGACAACGCCTCGTTCATCCAGCAGCCGTGGCTGCCGCTGCCGCCAACCGAGTGGCAGTGGGGCAACTGGCTCTTCGCGATCAAGCTGATCGGCCCCTACCTCGCCAACACGGTGTTCGTCGCCGTGACCGCGACGGTCTGCTCGATCTTCCTCGCGATCCTCGGCGCCTACTTTTTCTCGCGACACAAGATGCCGTTCGGCGGCCTCCTCTGGGCGCTTTTCCTCTTCCTCATGATCATGCCGACGGTCACCAACCTCGTGCCGTTGTTCATGCTCCTGAAGTCGATGAGCCTGCTCAACACCCTGCTCGCGCTCATCCTCGTGGCCGTCGCCGGCGGCCAGGTGTTCAACATTTTCGTGCTGCGTCACTTCCTCGAGGACCTGCCCAAGGACCTCTTCGAGGCGGCGGAAATGGACGGCGCCTCGCACTTCCAGCAGGTGATTAACATCGTGATCCCGATGGCCGCGCCGATCATCGGCACGCTCGCCATCCTGTCCTTCCTCGCCGCGTGGAACGAGTTCCTCCTCCCGCTCATCATCCTGCGCGACAAGGAGCTCTTCACCCTCGGCGTCGGCCTTATCTACCTCGACGGCGAATACGTGAAGCCCTGGGGCAAGATCATGGCGTCCTACTTCCTCGCCGCGATCCCGCTGATCATCATCTTCCTCTTCACGATGCGCCTGTTTGTGCGCGGCCTGTCCGCCTGGCGGACAGGCC
>JBMSWZ010000334.1:0-2758 GCA_049425105.1 Cephaloticoccus sp. | reverse complement strand
CGCGTGGAACAAGACCTGGATCAACACGTCGCCGAGTTCCTCGCGCATGTGCGGGAAATCGCGCCGGTCAATGGTGTCGATCAATTCGCTCACCTCATCGATGAGGCAGCGCACCAGTGAAGCGTGGGTTTGTTCCCGGTCCCACGGACAGCCACCGGGGCCCCGCAGGCGGGCAATGGTCTGGCGCAACTCGGCGATCGGCGTCATGGCCGCACGATGGCCGTTGGCCCCGGCGAAGACACGGAAAAACCGCGCGTTTTCTGCTTTGTGTTCCCGCCCCGTGGTGTGTTGCGTCATCGCCCCGATGGACAAGCTGACCGAGATCATGGCCTACAAGCGCGCGGAAATCGCCGACCGCGTGCGCGCAGTCTCCCGGCAGGAGCTCGCCGACCTGCATGCCGCGTTGCCGCCAGTGCCCTCGTTCGCCGCCGCCCTGCGCCGCACCGACGGCCGGCTGGCGGTCATTGCGGAGATCAAGCGCCGCTCGCCCTCGGCCGGCGCCATCGCAACCGGCGTCGCCGCGCCCGAGCAGGCGCGCAAGTATCGTGCCGCCGGGGCCAGCGCGTTGTCGGTGTTGACGGATGCGAAGTATTTCGGCGGCGAACTCGCCGACCTCGCCGGGGTGACCCACCTTTTCCGCACGGAGCCGCCGGCCATCCCCTGCCTGCGCAAGGATTTCATGGTGCACCCGATCCAGGTGCATGAAGCCCGCGCGGCCGGGGCCAGCGCCATCCTGATCATCGTCCGCGCCCTGCCCGACGAGGAAATCGCCGCGCTGTTTCAGGCGGCACAGGCCGCGGGATTGGATGCCCTGTTCGAGATTCACCGGGAGGATGAGCTCAAGCGCGCCGTGGCCCACGGCGCAAAGATCATCGGGGTGAACAACCGCGACCTCGCGGTCTTCAAGACCGACCTGGCGCTCAGCGAACGCCTCATCCCGCAGTTCCCGAACGACGTGATCGCCGTCAGCGAGAGCGGCATCTTCGGTCCCGTCGAAGCCGCCCGGGCCCGCGGCGCCGGCGCGCATGCCGTCCTGGTGGGCGAAGCCCTGATGAAGGCGGCGGATACCGCCACCTTGCTGGAACAGATGGCGACGGCATGAGTGGCCCACTGCACTTGCGGCGCATGACCGCGGCCGACTATGCCGCCTGGCGCACCGCCACGGTGCGCGACTACGCCGAGGAAAAGGTCATGAGCGGAGCGTGGACCCCCGAGGAATCCATGGCCCGGTCCGAGGAGTCTTTCGACCAGCTGCTGCCCGCGGGGCCGGAGACCCCGGGGCACTGGTTGCACACGGTGCGTCGCCTGGCCGACGATCTCGTGGTTGGCTACCTGTGGTTTGCGCAGCATGAGCGCGACGCCTACCTCTACGACATCGTGATCCTGGAGCCCTACCGCCGGCAAGGCCATGGTCGCGCCGCGCTCCGCCTCTTTCACGCGGCGGCCCGTGAACGCGGCTTCGAGTCCACTTCCCTGCACGTGTTCGGCCACAACCCCGCGGCCCGCGATCTTTACCTCAGCGAGGTCTATGCGATCACGGACCTGACGATGCGCCGGACGCTGGACTGAGCCCGGCTCAGGCCGGCTTCTTGGCGTCGGCGGAAAACAGGTGCACGTCGCGCTGCGGAAACGGAATCGAACAGCCGGCGCCTTCGATCGCAGCCTTGATCTTTTCGAGCAGATCCATCTTGGCCTTGAGGAAATCCGTGCGGGCCACCCACGGCCAGACGATGAGGTTCACGCTGCTGTCCGCGAGCTCCATCACGCCCACGATCGGCGCCGGGGCCTTGAGGATCCGTTCGTCGGCGTTGAGCACCTCCCAGATGGCCTTTTTCGCCGCGCTGATATCGTCATCGTAGGCAATCCCAAAGGTCAGGTCGATGCGGCGGGTGTCCTTGGCGGCGAAATTCGTGATGCTGCCCCCGGTAATCGCCGAGTTGGGCACAATGACCGCCAGGTTGTCGGGCGTGCGCAGGTTGGTCGTGAAGATCGAGATCTCCTCCACGATGCCCTTGACCCCGCCGGCGTCGATGAAATCGCCGATTTTGAACGGTCGGAAGATGATGATCATCACCCCAGCGGCAAAGTTCGACAGCGACCCCTGCATGGCAAGGCCGACGGCGAGGCCGGCGGCACCGATGATCGCAACCAGGGAGGTAGTTTTTACGCCAACCATGTCCAAGGCGGCGAAAATCACGACGATGAGGAGCACAACGTTGCGATGCGCGTCAGGAAGCGGTTCAACGTGGGATCGAGCTTGGCGCGCTCGAGGGCCCGGCTGAGCAGGCCGCTGACGAGTTTGGCGGCCCATTTGCCGATGACAAATATGGCCAAGGCGCCGAGCAGGCGGATGCCGAAGGCGAGGCCTTCCGTGGCGAGCCAGGTTTGCAGGGCTTCCATCGTGGAATTGAGCGATTCGGTGGTAGGGGCGGGTTCCATGAACGCGAGTTTGGCGCGCAATAGCCGGGAGGGTCAACCGTTACACCCGGTTTGACCTCGCCTCCCTTTCCCGTTCTCGTCCGGCCCATGCCTCTCTCGCTTTCCGCCACGCGCGATCTGCTCTCGCGGCTGGGCCATTCGCCCCGGCGGTTTTTGGGCCAGAATTTTCTCATCGACGGCAACATTGTGCGCAAGTCCCTCGAACTGGCCGCGGTGGGGCCGGACGATCGCATTGTCGAAGTCGGGCCCGGCCTGGGCACCCTAACGCGCACCTTGCTGGAGGCGGGCGCCGAAGTGTGGGCCGTGGAAAAGGATCCAA
>JBMSWZ010000333.1:0-2761 GCA_049425105.1 Cephaloticoccus sp. | reverse complement strand
AGGCGGGACCGGTTGGTTGACTGTTGACTGACTTGGAGGCCGGCGGGAGCACCGCGACGACGCCGGCTGAACCGTAGAAAATGTCGCGAGGGGTCAAAATCGCCCGCATTTTGCCCCGCGGGCAAGCGCAAACTTCTTAGTTTTCCGGAGTTTGCAGCAGCCGTTCCGTCTCCCGAAACAGCACATCGTAGAGCGGACTAGCCTTGAGCGAAGTTCGCGTCCCGTAGCCTCCCGCCCCGGTGAAGGCGTCCTCGACGATCTCAGTCATCCACACCTCCATCACCGTGCCGCCCTCCAAGGAGGACTCCAGCCGCACCTTCACGCTGACCTGGCTGGCCCCGCGCAATTGGGCGTCAGCCCGCACGGCGTTGACCGCCTCGATGGTGCCCCGCGCCACACTGGACCGGGTCACTTTAAACCCCATGACCTCCAACGCGTTGCGGGCCGAATCATGCACCCGTTCTAACGGCGACTCATACTCCTGGCGCTGGGGTTCGGCGGGCATGAATCGTTCGCCCAGCCCGCCGGTGCTCTCACACCCGGCCAGCGCCAGCCAAGCACACAGAAAAAACGGGACAACGCGGCGCATCGTGAATCAGGCGGGTTGCTGCTGCGAAAGACAGTGCAAGGTGCCCAGCCCCCAAATCAAGTGGTAGCAGTCGATCCCGATGGCCTCGCGATCCGGAAAACAGCTGCCAACTATCTTGAGCGCCTCGGCATCACGGCGGGGTTGCCGGAACTGCGGGACGAGGACCGCACCGTTGATGATCAGGAAATTCGCGTAGCTGGCCGGGACCTGCTGACCTTGAAACCCAAACGGCTTGGGCATCGGCAGGGTCACAATGTCGAAGGGTTTGCCCGCCGGAGTCCGGAAGGCCCGCAGTCGGGCCAGATTCTCTTCCAAGATTTTGTGGTTGGGGTCCCGCTTGTTGGCCTCCACGCAGGTAATGAACCCATCCGGCTTGTAGAAGCGGGTAATGTCATCGATGTGCCCGTCGGTATCGTCGCCAATGATGCCGTCACCCACCCACAGGATCTTGGTCACGCCGAAATGGTCCTTCAGGTTGCGCTCGATTTGCGCCTGGGTGAGGTGCGGATTGCGGTTGGGGTTGAGCAGACACTGCTCGCTGGTCAGCAGCAGACCGCGGCCGTTGACCTCGATGGAGCCGCCCTCGAGGACCATGTCGTTGACGAAGCGGCGCAGTTTCAGCTTCCGGGCGATACTGGGCGGAATCTCGTTGTCCAAGTCGTAGGGCGGATACTTGCCACCCCACGCATTGTGGACCCAGTCGGTCAACGCCACCTCGCCGGTCTTCCGATGGCGCACGAAGATCGGCCCGTGATCGCGGCACCAGGCGTCGTTCGTCGGGTGATCGTAAAACGTGACCTTGGTCATGTCCGCTCCGGCCTTGGCGCAAAGCCGCTTGGCCCGCGGTTGCAGCGCGGCCGCACAGTTGATGCGCACTTCCTCAAACCGGCTGATCTGGTGCACGATCTCCGCAAACGCATACGGCACAGGCCGGAACTGGCCGGGCCAGGACTTGCGGTTGTGCGGCCAGGACAGCCACACCGCCGATTGCGGCTCCCATTCCGCCGGCATGCGAAAGCCCAGGGCCGCCGGAGTTGGCGAGGCGGATTTAGCCATGTCAGTCGCGGAAGCGCTTTGTGAGGTCCCCGTAGGCGTCGATGCGCCGGTCCCGCAGAAAAGGCCAATGCGTGCGGGTGACGTCGACCGTGTCGAGTTCGATGGGCACGAGCAGGATCTGCTCCTCGTCAACGCTCGCCTTGGCCAGAATCTGACCGCTGGTGCCGGCCACAAAGCTCTGCCCCCAAAATTCAATGCCGTCGCCGCCAATCGGCGTCTCGCGGCCGATGCGATTGACCGCAGCCACGTAGCAGCCGTTGGCCACCGCATGACTGCGCTGGATCACTTCCCAAGCGCCATGTTGATTCGTGCCATACTCGGCCTTTTCGGACGGGTGCCAGCCGATGGCGGTCGGATAGAACAGAATCTCGGCCCCCTGCATCGCGGTGAGCCGTGCGCCCTCAGGATACCATTGATCCCAGCACACGAGCACGCCGATGCGGCCAAACTTCGTATCCCAAGCCCTGAACCCGGTGTCACCGGGCGTGAAGTAGAACTTCTCGTAGTAAAGCGGATCATCCGGGATGTGCATTTTCCGGTAGATGCCGAGCAGTTTGCCGTCGGCATCGATGATCACGGCCGTGTTGTGGTAGAGGCCGGCGGCTCGCTTCTCGAACAGCGAGGCGACGATCACCACGCCGTATTTCTTGGCGAGCTTTTGGAAAGCCTGGGTGCTGGGGCCCGGGATGGACTCGGCGAGTTTGAAGTTCGCGTGGTCCTCGTTCTGGCAGAAATACTGTGAACTAAAGAGCTCCTGCGTGCAGATGATCTGCGCGCCCTGCTTGGCCGCCTTCTCGGCGAGCGCGAGCGTCTTCTTCAGGTTGGCCGCAGGCGCGGCCGTGCAGGCGTGCTGGAGGAGTCCGAGGGTGACCTTCATGGGAATCAGTAGACGACTTTGTTCAGGGGATACTCCACGATGCCCTCGGCGCCGAGCGACTTCAACTGCGGGATGATTTCCCGCACCACGCGCTCGTCGATGATCGTCTCCAATGCCACCCAGTCCGGGTTGCTCAGGGGCGACACCGTCGGGTTGCGCAGGGCCGGCATGGCGGCGATGATCTGCTCGACCGAGTCCTTGCGGATGTTGAGCTTGAGGCCGACCTTGGACTCGGCCTC
>JBMSWZ010000332.1:0-2761 GCA_049425105.1 Cephaloticoccus sp. | reverse complement strand
CCGTGCAGCCTACAACCCGTCTCTCGTCACGGTGATGCTCGACTCCTCGAGTGGGCAGGCGGTCGAACTGATGGCGTCGCACCTCCTCGGGCAAGGTTCCCAGGGCTTCGTCGTGACCAACGTTCGCGGGGGCACGCTCGAGAAGTGGGTGCCGGACCAGAATGCTTGGAAACCGATGACGGCCGGAGCCTACTGGGGGGCAATCGAAAAAGCCTCTACGATCCGAGTCAACTCGTTCGACGACAAAGTCCGCTGGACCCCGAACACCTCCGTGCAGGCCGTGTACGTGCCGGCTGACGACCTCACCGACCCTGCTCCTGCCACGGCGTTCGAGGCCGCGTTTGACATCGTCCCCTTGGACAGGGCGGGCGGCGCCACCGCCCCGATCCCACAGGCGGGTACGGTGCCCGGCCTGCTCGGCGCCCCCTCGATCGACTACACCGACGGCGTGGGCACCAAGGTCACCTGGGCCGCGCCGGCGGATGGGTGCGGCTGCGCGAGCACCCGCTACTCGATCGAGGTGAGCCGGGATGGTCAGACACTCCTCTACAATGTGCCCTCGAACATTGTAGAACTGCCGGTAATCGAAGGCGGACGGGTGACATCTGCCAAGCTCTGGGGGGCGACCAAGAATGGTGCGGGTGTGCCACTCACCTACGATTGGTTTAACTTGCAGCGGATCAAGAACCGGCTCTCGTACACCATCTCGACGAATTTTTCCGCCATGCCGCTGCGGAGGGAAGCAAGGGTGCAGCTGGCGCACAGCCCGACTGAGGTCAACGGAACACAGACCAGTTTCGTCCTCGGCGGGAGCAATGCCGGCCTCGCCCACGTGGAAGTGAGTGCCTTGCCGGACGCCGTCGAAGCGGCGCAGGGCTTGCCGGCTGAGACCCGGCCCCTCGTCTCGACCGAATCCAACAAGCTGACGGCCGCCGAAAAGGCCGTGCTCGAGCGGAATCCGATCCTGGCACGGAGTCTGTTCCCGGGAACGGTCAACGGGGAGGTGCAGCCCGATCACGCGCGGGTCCACTTTCAGGCCGGAGAGACACTCCGGATCGCCGGAAACGTGGACGAGAGCGTCGCGAGCCGAGCCACCATCGTGGTGGAGGAAGCGCCGATTCTCGCGAACAACGCACTCGGCCACTGGTATGCCAAGGCCCGGCTTCCAGTGACCGCTGACGGAGGCTTTGCCTACGACCATGAAGTGCAATACGGCATGACGGCCGTGCGCGTCCGGCTCGAGGTCGCGGCACCGGCTCCCGCGGCCGCCTCGCCGATGTCCCTGGGTGCGACGGCGCCCGATCAGTCTGTCCCCCAGACGCCGATTACGCTCGACTACAACGCGTTCGGCATCACGACGGCCCCGTGGCAGGCGCCCAACCACCAGGGATTCGACGGGAGCGGCAACTACTACAACTCCAACTACACCGGCTCGGGCACAGACGATCCCATTCCTGCCACTCCCATCACCTACAACGGCATCACCTTCCCGCTCGGCACCATCCCCACGAAGGACGGCCAAGTAGGCGGCAGCGGGAACAGCTCGTCACAAAACCCCCCGAACTTCGTCAAGGCAACGGGCCAGACGATCACGGTGGACATGGTCGATCCCAGCGACGACCCCGATGGGGTGCATGCGCGACAACACGACTTTCTCTATCTGGCGGGAGCCGCAGCCAACGGCGACCAGTTGTCGCAGAAGATCACGCTGACGTTTACCGATGGAACCACCGAGACATGGACCCAGTCGTTCACCGACTGGTCCAACAACGGGAACTCCGCCCTGCCCCAGCCGTATTCCGGTGAATTCCTCATCGAATCCCAGCCTGAACGCATCAACCAAGAGGGCAACCTGACGCCCACCCCCGCCTACGTCTTCGCCTACGGCTACAACCTCCAGGGCAAGCAACTGGCGAGCATCACGCTGCCAGACAACGAGAATGTGGGAATCCTGAGCGCCGTCGTAGCGCAATCTGCGGCAATCCAGACCGGGATCGTCGAATCGCAGGTTCTCGGGCATATGAACATCACCGGGGTCGATCTTTTGCAGGTGACCATCAAGAACGAGTCCAACATTGGGGTCGGCGGCGGGCCGCTCACGTTTTTCTTGGCCGATACCCCCGAAACCACCGCCACCGATTCGACGCCCGCGGTCTACACGCAGAAGCAGGTGACGGTGCCCATGGGCCAGCAGACGACCGTCACCTACGTCGGGCCGGATAGTTCCAGTCAACTCAACTTCACCGTGCAGAAGGGTGACGACACGTGCGTCGGGCCAAACTGCAGCACCTACCTTCCGGACTGGAACAGCGGGAGCGGCCTCGGTTCCTCCGATCGTGCAGCATCTATCAGCCCGTCGCTGAACTCGCAGATAAAGTCCGGGCAGCATTGGACGATGACCATCCAAAACGCCGGCCTTGGCTACTATGGCTACCTTGACTCCCCGGCCGGGCAGAATCTTCCCGACGGAAGCGGCAGCACTCCGGATGGTGCCCGGTTTCAGCTGATGACGCAGGCCGAAATCAGCACTCAGCCGGAGTGGGCCAGACAACTCGAGGAGGACATCGGCGCGGTGGTTGGCCTCGTGATCATCTCGGCGGTCACCTTCGGCGGCGCAGACGTTGCCATCGCGGGCGCAGTTGCGGAAGAAGCCACCGCGGAGGCGGCTGCTGAGGCCACCGCCGAGGTGACCGCGGAGGCCGCAGCGGGAGAAGCCGCGGCCGAGGGAGGGGGAGAAGCCGTCACCGAAAATCTTTTTACG
>JBMSWZ010000331.1:0-2764 GCA_049425105.1 Cephaloticoccus sp. | reverse complement strand
ACCGCCCGGCGCGCTGGCAAGCGGCAGCAGGCCCCTTGCGCCGGCCGGGGTCCCCGTTTTCGCCCTTGTTTCACCCCGCTGAAATCCGCAACGTGACGGACTCGTTTATGAAAATCGACGCCAAGCTCACGCCCCAGAAACTCCAGAAGAAGGTCGACCGGGTCTTTGAACTCGCCGGCCAGAAGATCCGCGCGATCGACCGGTCGTGGGACTCCGCCAAGGGCACGCCCGTTTTCACCGTGCAGGGCAAATACACGTCCCGCGGCTGGACCGAGTGGACGCAGGGCTTCCAGTTCGGCATGGCGTTCCTGCAGTTCGACGCCACCGGCGACGAGGAGTTTCTAGCCCTCGGCCGCGAAAAGACCCTCAAGCACATGGCATCGCACGTGTCGCACGTCGGCGTGCACGACCACGGTTTCAACAACGTCTCCACCTACGGCAATCTGCGCCGCCTCATGCTCGAGGGCGCCATCCCCTTCAACCAGGACGAGCTCAACTACGCCGAGCTCGCGCTCAAGGTCTCCGGCGCCGTCCAGGCCGCGCGCTACGCCCCGACCAACCAGACCGCGCCGTGGTCGCCGGTGAAGCGTTCCGCGGGCCTCGTGCCCTCCGGCTACCTCTACTCCTTCAACGGCCCGCAGTCGCTCTTCGCCGACACCATCCGCTCGCTCCGCGCCCTCGTCATGGCGCACTCGCTCGGCCACGTGCTGATGGGCGAGGGCGACAAGAAGATCAACCTGCTCCACCGCGCCGTCGAGCACGCCGCCACCACCGCGCACTACAACGTGTTCTACGGCCAGGGCCGCGACAGCTACGACATCCGCGGCCGCGTCGCCCACGAGTCCATCTTCAACCGCAACGACGGCCAGTTCCGCTGCTCCAGCACGCAGCAGGGCTACAGCGCCTTCACCACCTGGACCCGCGGCGCCGCCTGGATCATCTGCGGCTACCCGGAGCAGCTCGAATACCTCGACACCATTTCCGACGCCGAGCTCAAGGCCGTGGGCGGACGCAAGGCCGTCACCGACCTCTACCTCGAGACCGCCAAGGCCACGAGCGACTACTACATCGACGGCTACTCCGCCCTCGACGGCGTGCCTTACTGGGACAGCTGCGCGCTCAACACGCACAAGCTGGGCGACTTCACCAAGAATAAGGCCGACCCCCACAACGCGCACGAGCCGGTCGACAGCTCCGCCGCCGCCATCGCCGCCCAGGGCTTCATCCGCCTCGGCCAGTATCTCGCCACTAAGGGCGACAAGGCCGGCGCCAAGAAATACCTCCAGGCCGGCCTCACCGTCGCCAACACGCTCTTCGACGAGCCCTACCTCTCCACCGACCCGAAGCACCAGGGCCTGCTCCTGCACAGCGTCTACCACCGCCCCAACGGCTGGGACCACGTGCCGAAGGGCCGGAAGGTCCCCTGCGGCGAGTCCTCGATGTGGGGCGACTACCACACCATGGAGCTCGCGCTGCTCATCCAGCGCCTAGGCGCCAAGGAATACTACACGTTCTTCTGAGCGCGAGTCGTCCCGGAACGACTCGTTCTCTTTATTCATTCTCTTAATCTTTCTCCCGATTCTCCGGACGAGAGAAAGAGAAAGATAAAAGAGAACGAGAATGATCAGAACCGCAGAGGCCTCAGGGTGGAACGCGTTGTCCCCAACGCGTTTTCCGAGCGGATTGAGGTCAATCCGCTCCACCTTCGCCCCTTCGCGTTTCTCTGCCCCGGTCCGAAGAATCTTTCTCTTTCTCGTAATCTTAATCGTTCTCCCGGCTCGCCCGGAGGAGATAAAGAGAAAGATTAAGCGAACGAGAATGATGACGATTCCGCTGATTTGACGCTTTCGGCACAAACCCGGGTTGCGTCCCGCGGCCGGCCGCGCAGCGTGGGAGAATGTCCGTTCCGTTGCTCTACGAATCCCACTGCCACACGCCGCTCTGCAAGCACGCGGTCGGCCTGCCGGTGGAATACGCGGCCCGGGCGCAGCAACGCGGGTTGAAGGGCATCATCTTCACCTGCCACACGCCGCTGCCCGACGGCATTTCCGCCGGCGTGCGCATGCGTCCGGACCAATATGAGGACTACGTCGCGCTCGTCGCCGAGGCGCGCAACCAGTTCGCCGGCCACGTCGACGTGCGGCTGGGGCTGGAGAGCGATTATTTCCCCGGCACCGAAAAATGGCTGGAACGCCTGCACGCCAAGGTCCCGCTGCACCACGTGCTCGGCTCCGTGCACATGCAGGTGCCGGAATACCGGGAACGCTACTTCACCGGCGATTGGTTCGAGTATCAAAAGACCTATTTCACGCACCTCGCGGAGTCGGCGGAGACGGGCCTCTTCGACACGCTCGCCCACCCCGACCTCGTAAAGAACGAAGCGCCGGAGGAGTGGGACTGGGCGCGCATCGAGCCGTTTGTGCAACGCGCCCTCGACCGCATCGCCGCCACCGGCGTGGCGTTGGAGCTCAACACCAGCGGACGCCAGAAGGCCATTCCCGAGTTCAATCCCAACCCGTCGATGCTGCGCCTGATGCGTGAGCGCGACATCCCGGTCGTGCTCGGCGCCGACGCCCACCGCCCCGGCCGCGTGGCCGAGGGTTACGAGGACGCCCTCGCCGCCCTCACCGCCGCCGGCTACACCGAGATCAACTTCTTCCTCGACCGCCAGCGCCAGACCGTCGCCATCCCCGACGCTCTCGCGTCGCTCCGTCCAGTCGACGCCTGATGCAAGGCGGGGACTCCGATCCCCGCCTTGCTCGGT
>JBMSWZ010000330.1:0-2787 GCA_049425105.1 Cephaloticoccus sp. | reverse complement strand
TCGTCACAGGCTATGTCGCCCTCGCGCTTCACCGGGGTGCGCTTGGCCTTCGGCAGATCCATCGGCTTGGTCAGCGTGCCGGGCTGGCGGGAACGCAGGACGTTCATGCCTTCCTCTGTCAGCTCCAGCGTCGCGAACTCGCCTTCCGCCACCGTGACGTAGCCGAGCCGCATCAGTTCGCGCCCGACGGCGGCCCACTGCGGGCGCGACAGCTCGCCGCCGATCCCGTAGGTCGTGAGCCGGTCGTGGCCCCAGCGGCGGATCTTCTCGGTTTCGGCGCCGGTGAGCACCTCGACGAGGTGATTCAGGCCCACGCTGAAGCGGCTGTTCTGCGCAATCCGGTAGATGCACGAGAGAAACTTCTGGGCGGCAATCGTGCCGTCGTAGGTTTCGCGCGGCTCGAGGCAGTTGTCGCAGGCGCCGCAGTTGTCGAGGGGGAAGGTCTCGCCGAAATACGCCAGCAGTTCCGCGCGGCGGCAGGTGGAGCTTTCGGCGTAGTGCACGATCTGGCGCAGCTGGGCCCGGGAGACTTCGCGTTCGCGGGCGTCAGTGATCTCGTCGAGGAAATGCGTCTGCTTCGCGATGTCGCCCGCGCTGAAGAGCAGCAGACAGTCGCCGGGCAGGCCGTCGCGTCCGGCGCGTCCGGTCTCCTGGTAGTAGCCCTCGATGTTCTTCGGCAGGTCGTGATGGATGATCCAGCGGACGTTCGGCTTGTTGATGCCCATGCCGAAGGCGATCGTGGCGCAGATGATCCGGGTGTCGTCGCGCAGGAACTGCTCCTGATTGCGCGCCCGCTCCGCGGCGTCCAGGCCGGCATGATACGGCCGCGCCGAGAATCCCCGGCCCGCGAGGGCCTCGGCCACGCGTTCCGCGGCGGCGCGGCTGGCGCAGTAGATGATGCCGCTGTCCTGCTCGCGCCGGCCGACGAAGGTGATGATCTGCTTCAGCGGCTGGTCCTTCGGCACGACGCGGTAGGTGAGGTTGGGCCGGTTGAAACTGGCTACGAACACCGCGGGGTCGTGCAGCTTCAGGTGCGTGACGATGTCGGCGCGCACCCGCTCCGTGGCGGTCGCGGTCAGCGCCATCATCGGCACCTCCGGGAGCGCCTCGCGCAGCTTTGCCAGCTGGCGGTACTCGGGCCGGAAATCGTGGCCCCACTCGGACACGCAGTGCGCCTCGTCGATCGCGATGCAAGTGACGTTCCACTGCTTCAGGTTCTCGACCCAGCCCTCGAGCATCAGCCGCTCCGGAGCGACGTAGAGCAGCCGGTACTCGTGCCGGTGCAGTCCGCGCAGCCGCGACCGGGCCTCGTCGGCGTCGAGCGAGGAGTTGAGAAACGTCGCCGCCACACCGCTCGCCTGGAGCTGGTCGACCTGGTCCTTCATCAGCGCGATAAGCGGCGACACGACGACCGTCAGCCCGCCGCGGGCGAGCGCCGGGATCTGGAAGCACAGCGACTTGCCGCCGCCCGTCGGCAGCAGCGCGAAGACGTCCCGGCCGGCGAGGGTCGCTTCGCAGATCTCCCGCTGCAGCGGACGGAAACTCGCATACCCGAAGGTGCGCCGGAGCAGGAGTTCGAGGTCGGAGACGGCGGCGGACATGGAGGCGGGCGAGTTAGGCGCGCGAAGCGGGGCAGGGCACGGAAAATCGCCGGGTCCGGTTCACCTTGGCACGACCGGGTGCGCGTGCGAGACGTGGACGGACATGAGCGTGGGCAAACTCTATCTCGGCTGTCCGGTTTGGGCGCATGAGCCTTGGCGCGGCAAATTCTTTACCCGCGACGCGCGGCGCGAGGAGTTTCTGCCCCAATACGCAGGGGTGTTCGACGCCAGCGAGGGCAACTCGACATTTTACGGTCTGCCCGCGCCGGCCACGATCGCCCGCTGGGCGGCCGAGGCGCCGGCTACGTTCCGGTTCTGCCTGAAATTTCCCCGCGCCATCACGCACGACCTGCAGCTGGTCGGCGCCGCCGCGGCCACGCGCGAATTTCTCAACCGCGTTGCTCCGCTTGCGGCGAAGCTGGGTCCTTTCTTTCTGCAGCTGCACCAGAGCTTCGGCCGCGGCCGGCTGGCGGAACTCGAGGCCTACCTGCGCACGCTGCCGCGGGAGCATGCCTACGCAGTCGAGGTGCGCAGCCCGGATTTCTTCGATGGGGGCGCTGGCGAGCGGGCGCTCGACGAGCTTCTCGGTGAACTGCGCATGGAGCGGGTCGTCTTTGATACTCGGGGCTTGTTTGCGTCGGCCGCGACTGATCCGGCTACTCTTGATGCGAAGCGCAAGAAGCCGCGCGTGCCCGTGCGCTACACTGCGATTGGGGCGAGGCCGTTCGTGCGCTTCGTCGGTGATCCCGACGTGGCGCGCAACGATGCCAGCCTCGCCGGATGGGCGGCGGTCGTGGCCCGGGGGGTGGGCGAGGGGCGCACGCCCTACTTTTTCACCCACCATCCCGACGATGCGTGGGCGCCGGAGCTGGCGCGGGCATTTCAGCGCCGCGTGCATGCCCTTCAACCTGCGGTGCCTGCCCCCGCGGCGTGGCCGGCGGAGCGGGAAAGTCACCCGGCCCAGATGACTCTTTTGTAAATTTCCGGCCGGGACGGCCGATCTTAAGGGGGCGTGCGATTACGTCTCCTCAGCTTTGGGCTGCTCGTCATGGCGAGCGGCGGTTTCCTCCTTTGCGCGGCGGAACCGCCGGAGGCTGTCGTCGTGGGTGCGCCGAAGGAGGCGGTCCTTGCCGTCTACGGCCCGCCGCTGCTCCAATCGCGATTGGGACCCCGTGAAATCCTGAAG
>JBMSWZ010000329.1:0-2798 GCA_049425105.1 Cephaloticoccus sp. | reverse complement strand
GTAGGTCACGAGCACGCAGTTGTCATCGATTACCTTCATCGACATCGGACCCGCTGAATATTTTTCATATTTCAGCACCGGAAGCGTCCGGATTTGATCCTTCACCCGCTGCTTTCCGGCGTAGGGAGTGATGGCCAGATGGTCGGGCGTCATCAGCGCGCGGATGGTCTTGGCATCGTGGGCCTCGAATGCGGCGTTAAGCGCGTCGGCGGCCGCTTTGACTTCCTTGGCTGGATCCGCGGCCAAGGCCAACGAGGCGTGCAGCAAAAAAAGGAGGGCAAAAATCTGCCAAGCTTTGGCTCGGAACAACTCTGCCGTGGCCCGACCCATACCGCGGCTCGCGCCCGTGACCAGTAAGGTTTGCTTCATCGAGTCAAACTATGAGCGCCGACAAACGGCGGCAAGCAAACTCCCGAACGACGGCCACTTCCCCCTGCCAAACGCGACACCGGCCCGAACTTCAGCTCCCCGCCGCGTCGAGGAGCACTTGCGTGCCGTCAAGCGACGCGTCGTTGATTTTTGCCAGCGGGACATTCACCACGCTCTTGATCGGCGCGAGCTTGGCGATGTCGAACGTGGCGAAGTTCAGCGCGTCGATCGTGCGCAGGAAGTAAAGATTGCGCACCTTGTCGTTCATCCAAGTGAACTGCGTCACTTCGCTGGTGGTCTGGCCCGGGAGGCCGCCTTCAGCCGTGAAACCTGTGTCGATCGAGAGATCGTAAGGACGGTCGAAGTTGTTAAGGATGTGGCCGAGCGTGATCACTGCGTCTTCGGGGTTGTCGGCCTTGCGCACAAACTGGGTGTAGAAGGCCGCTTTGACGAAACGGCCGGGAGAGATTTGCATGGAGGGCACACCGGCCAACGCGTTGCCGCTGTCCGGCGCGCTGACTTCGAGCTGGCCGAACTGCCCGCTGTTTTTGTCGAGGTTCGTCAGCTGCGCGTAGTTGTTCAGGTTTTTCAGGTGCCACCCGAAATCCGGGGCATTCGTCGCGACGCCCACCGGGTTGTCATGGATGTTCTGCTTGCCATCGAGGTATTCGATCACGATGCCCGCGCCGGTCTTGTCGAAGAGGATGTAGTGCATGGGCAGCTCGATATTTCCCACCAGAGGAACCTTGGGCAGCCAGACACTGACACTGCCGTTGGTGAGCGCCTCCTTGACCTCCGCGACGGATTTGAAGTTGCCGAGGAGATAGAGCGCGAGGTCCGTGGCCGCCAAAGCTTTTGCGGCGTCGGACCCAGCACCTTCCGGCGATTGCGACCCGGGCATTTCGTTGGTGCAGAGCGAGAGCCCTTGGTCGTTGGCCGACTCCACCATCATATTGGGGCCGTCGCCGACGCCGGAAGCGGCGCTCACGCCCAACACGGGATATTTCGTCTCGAAGGACAGGCCCGGCTTGTTGCCCGGCGCCACGGAAACGACCTTGGTTCCAGCCGGGACATACGACATCTCGAAGGGCAGCGGAACGGCGTATTCCAAAGTCTTTCCGCTATAAGCGTTTCCTTGCTTATCGGTAATCATCAAGGCCGTGCAGGCGAGCGCAGAGGGCGTCCCCATGGCGAGGACGAGGACTGAGGCAACGAGTAAGGAGGGAACATTTTTCATGGATTGATCCACACTAGTGAGACCGACATCGAAGGGCAAGGCGCGCCGGTCCGGCAGATCAACGCTCGACGGAAGTTCTCCCGGCCGGCGTGCATGCTGGCATTCAGCGGATATCCAGATCTACAGTTGAAAAGCTTAATTCAGCACCTCTCCATATGAAACACACCCTCCTCGCCCTCACCGTTGCCCTGCTCTGCGCCACACTCCCCGCGCCGCTGCACGCCGAATTCAAACCCGACGTCAAATACGCCGAGGTCAACGGTGTGAAGCTGGCCTACTACATCCGCGGCGAAGGCGAGCCGCTGCTCATGATCAATGGGTTTATGTCTAGCATGAGCTTGTGGGATCCGCTCATGATCGAGGAACTGGCCCAGCAACATCAGCTCATCCTCTTCGACAACCGCGGCGTCGGATTGTCCACCGACACGAAAGAAAACAACACGACCATCCCGCAAATGGCCGACGATGCCGCCGGATTGCTCAAGGCTCTCGGCATCCAAAAGGCCAACATCCTCGCCTACTCCATGGGCGCACGCATCGGTCAGCAATTCCTCATCCGTCATCCCGAGCTGGTCAGCAAAGCGGTGCTCGCCGCCGCCGATCCCGGCGGCAAATACCAAGACCCGGCCGCGCCGGATGTGGAAGGCAAGCTCAACAACCCCGACGCACCGAAAATGGAAAGACTCGCCCTCACCGCGCCCGACGACCCAGCGGGCAAGGCCGCGCTGCAGGCCGCGATCGACCGGATCAAAGCCGCCGTCGCCGCCGGCATCATGCCCGACGACTTCGACGTCTCGAAGCAAACCATTGAGCGCCAGGACCGGGCCCGCACCACGCTGTGGAACGAAGACAACAGCAACTTCGAAGATCTCAAGAACGTCAAAGTCCCCGTCCTCATCACCGACGGACGCTCCGACGCGATCGATCCGCCGAAAAACTCCCTCATCATCGCCAACCAAATCCCCTTCTCCTGGCTCGCCTACTTCTGGGGCGGCCATTCGTTCCTCTACACCTCACCCAAACACTTTGCCGACACGGTGAATGTCTTCCTGCAATCCGGCGCCCCCATCACGACAACAAACCAGGGCGCCGATTAAGCACTGATACTTTCCGGCAACGAGGTGATCGGCATGGCGCCTCTCAAGGCGCCGGAACGGCGGAAGGCGTGATCTGCTGCAACATCTGCCGCGGG
>JBMSWZ010000328.1:0-2825 GCA_049425105.1 Cephaloticoccus sp. | reverse complement strand
TCAGCAGAAAACTCGCGCCGCCGCCGTGGGCGACGCCGAGCGCCGTCGAAAGCGTGCCGTCGATACCATTGGCGCCGCGATTGAAAAACAGTCGGCGACCACGCGGAGTCACCGGCCAGAAATACTCCACGTCCCGCACCGGCATGCTGCTGGCGACGAATACCGCCGCCTCGTCCGGGAGGACCTCGGCCAGAACGGGCACGAGGTCGCCCTCAAACACCCCGCCGCGGGGTCGCGGGGCCGACGCCATCGCCGCCCTCACCTGTTTCTCTGCCTGCGCCCAGACCGCAGCGTAGGCTCCCGGCTGCCGGTGGCGCACCAAGGCCGTCAGCGCCTCCACGGGCGCGCACAGGTGGCGCGTCCGCCCGTGCAACGCGTCGCGATTATCCTGACGCTGGCTCACCAGCACGATCTCGGCGCCGCCGCCCTCGATCCACGCCCGCAGGACCTTGCTGGTCGGCCACTCACCGAGGCAAACCACATACCGCGGCACCAGGTCACGGGCTGCCCTGGCGTTGCGCAGAATCGTGTCGTAGGCCGTGACCACCGTCGCGCCCTTGGCGGGAAAATGGCGCAACGGCGAGACTCCGTCCGCCAACACCGGCCAGCCCAATTGGCGGGCCAGTCGCGCCACGCTTGCGGCATAGGCCGCCGGCTTCGCCGTTTGATCCGGGCCGGCGACGATCAGGCCGCGGGCCGAAATCGCCCGCTGCCAAATCCGCGTCTCCGTTCGTGCGGGCGGCAAACCCGCGTCGAGGTGCGCAAAAAAAGCCCCGCCGATCTGCGCCGCCACCTCGGGCACCCCGGCCTCCGGCACGGGCACCAGCGGGTCGCGAAACGGGACGTTCAAGTGCACCGGACCCGCCTGCGGCATCCGCGTCTGGCGGCAGGCGTGCGCCACTGTTTGCCGCAGGTAACCCAGGCGCGGGAGACTGGCCTCCGGCACCGCCAGTTCATGATCAAAGTTCACGTGCAGGCCATAGAGCCGTTGTTGATCAATGGTCTGGCCCGAGGCGCACGCGCGCATCTCCGGCGGTCGGTCGGCGGTGAGCACGAGCAGCGGCACCCCGCTCTCGTGCGCCTCGATCACGGCGGGAAAATAGTTGGCGCCGGCCGTGCCGGACGTGCAGACCAGCACCACGGGCCGATGGGTGCGCCGGGCGATACCCAGGGCGAAAAAGGCCGCCGAACGCTCGTCGAGCACGGGCGTGGCCTCGATGCCCCCGTGCCGTGCCAAGGCCAGCGTCAGCGGAGTGGACCGCGATCCCGGCGAAACGACCGCGGCGCGCACGCCGCAGCGCCACAAGGTCTCCACCAACACCCCGGCCCAAAGGGTGTTCGTGTTGGTGCCGTCGAGGTCAGGTTGGCTCATGGCGAAAACAAGGCGCGTTGCATCGCCATGAACTTCAGTTCGGTTTCCGCCAGCTCAGACTCCGGCTGCGAAGCCGCAACGATGCCGGCGCCGGCAAAGAGCCGGGCGTGGTTGCCGTCGATCAACGCCGACCTCAGGCCGACGAAAAATTCCCCGTTGCCGCGACTGTCGATCCAACCAATGGCCCCGGCGTAGAGCCCGCGGGCAAAATTCTCCAGGGTGCGGATACCCGCCAGCGCTGGTTCCCGCGGCACGCCGCCCACGGCCGGGGTCGGATGGAGTCGTGACAGCACATCCAGGATTCGCACGCCGACCGGCAGGGCCGCGCGCACCGGGGTATGCAAGTGCTGCACGTTGGCGAGCCGGCGCAGCTTGGGCGCGGCCGCGAACTCCAGCTGCAAACCCAGCGGCTTCAGGCGCCGGATGATCGAATCCAGCACCAGCTGGTGCTCGTGCCGGTCCTTTTCGCTCCGTTGCAGCGCGGTGCCCAGGCGCTCGTCTTCGTCGGCGGTTGCGCCGCGAGGCGCCGATCCCGCCAACGCCTCCGTCGTCAGCATGCCGCCGTGCACCCGCACCAAGCGCTCGGGGCTGGCCCCGATGAAGCTCTGCCCCGCGCCATTCGCCACGGAAAACGCATAGCAATCGCGAAACCGGCCGCGCAGCCCGTCAAGCGCCTGCATCGGATGCATCGGCGCCGTGGCCGTGAGGTCCTTGGCCCGCGCCAGCACGACTTTGTCAAATTCGCCCGCCTTGATGCGATCCACGGCCTGCCGCACGGCCGATTGGTAATGCTCGCCGCCGCCGATCTCCGACAGGGTCACGCGGGGCGCCTGGCCGGCGGGCGAGAACAATCCCTCGCCGGCGACAAACCCTCCGAAGCGGCGATGCGCCCGCCAGATCTTTTCCGAGGCGGCAGCGACGTCACTCGCCTCATCAATCAAGAGATTGGCCACCGCCACGGTGCGCTCGGCCCGGGTGGCCACCTGCCAGCGCGGCACGAACACGCTCACCGGCGGGAAAGGCTCGTCGACCCCGGTCTCATCGAAAAAGGAAAACGCCGTGAAGAAATGCGGCCCAGCAAACGGCACGCCCTGATCGCCGACGATGATCACATTGGCCAGGACGCGGTCGACAAACGCCTGGCAGTCCTCAAAGCGCGTGGGGCCGCTGCCGGTGAATTCCAACACCGCCTCCGCGCCGGCGATCGCGAGATTCTCCGCCGGGCGCTCCACATAAAAGTGGCGCTCGCCGGAGTCGTAGATCGAGGCCAGCACCGCCAGCGGATCGAGCGAATCCACCTCCAGCGAGATGCTTACCAACTGCGCCTGCCGTCCCCGGACCGCCATCTGCTGGCATTGCACGAGAAAATTGTGCAGGGCGGCCGGCGTTTGGTTGGCCGAGGGATCGAGGGCGAGGATTTTCACGATTTGGCCGGGGGCTGCGCCTCCGCTTG
>JBMSWZ010000327.1:0-2832 GCA_049425105.1 Cephaloticoccus sp. | reverse complement strand
CCACCGTGTCGGCCCCCAAGTCGTGGAACGGCTTCAGCCAGTCGCGGAAGATGGGCCGCGCTGCCTCGTTGCCCTGCAGGTAGACGCCGCGGATTTTGCCGCCGCCGTTGTCGAGATTGTAGTAGGCCGAGAGTTTTTCGTAGGCCGGCTTTCGGTCCTTGACCCCGATCGGCGCCGGACCGGATCGGGTGGGCGCACCCGCCGTTGTAGGAGCGAGCGGCGTCCCGAAATGCTCCGCGACGTAGGCCTTGGAGCCAAGGAGGCCCTGCTCCTCACCGCTCCACAGCGCGAGCCGGATGGTGCGGCGAGGCTCCAGCTTGAGCACTTTCAGGATCCGCATCGCCTCCATCACCACGGCGCAACCGGTGGCATTGTCGGTGGCGCCCGTGCCGCTGTGCCACGAGTCGAGGTGGGCGCCGAGCATGACGATTTCGTCGGCGCGGTCCGAGCCGGGAATTTCAGCGATGCCATTGACCGGCTTCAGATCCGCCGACAGGTACTCGGCCGAAAGCTCCACCGCCACGCGGGGCGCGGTGCCATGCTGTGCCAGGCGCACGAGGCGGTTGTAGTGTTCGTTGGCGACCGAGAGCTGCGGGATGATCGGCGGGCAGTCCGTTTTCCAGGGAGAAATACCGCGTGGGGCCGTCGGCGCGCCGCTGGGCCTGGCGGCATCCGCCGGAGTATCGGTGGCAGGCGTGGCCGGAGCGGCGCCTGCGGGCGGGTAGACGCGTGCGCCCAGCGTGAAGAACGTACCCGCCTCGCCGCGACCACTCGGCTCGAGGATGACCGCGACTCCCTCTTCGGCGAAAAACTGGTAGCGCCGCGGCGTGAAGGCGCTGGATGCTCGCTGGGCCGGATCGGCGATCGGACTCGGTGTTGCCGGCCGGGACACGCCGGTGCCCACGCCGTCGGAATTCGCCAGGGCGAGCAGTTGCGCGTCGGTCTTCCGCTGCGCCAGCGATTCGAACGCGACCTTCAACGGGGTGATGGCGCCGTTGAGGATGATCTTCCCACGGAGCTTGCCGCGATAACGGTCCAGATCCGCTGCACCCTTGATGTCGACATAGACGACCTCCCCTTCGAGCTTGCCGTCCGGCACACTGGGCGACCAGCCACGCGGATGGGCGATGATGGGCATCGCCTCAGGCGTGAAGGCCTGGATTGAAAATCGCTTCAGCACCCAGCCGCGGCCAAACGGTCCCCACGTCTCGAAACGAGGATTCGCCAAGCCCCAGGTTCCAAGCTGCCCGCGCGCCCACTCGCTGGCGCGCTGCAGTCCCGGCGAGCCCGTCAGCCGGGCGCCATTAAGGTCCGTGAGCGCGAGGACCGTCGCCATCACCTCCGAACGCTTCAGGCCTTCCTCGCGAATGCGTGCGATGGGGTCGGATGCTGCGGGTGCTGCCGGAGTGGGCGCTGCGTCCTTGGCAGCGGGCGCCGGCTGCGCCGCGGACGCAGTCGAAAACGTGAGGCCGCAGGCGACGCCCAGGCCGAGTGCGAAACGAGGGGTGAATTTCACGGCTGCAGCGTCCGCCGCGGTCGGAACGGTGCAACGCCAAAGCGGCCCAGGATTTCAGCCCCACGGGGCGGAATTCAGCCGCGATCGTGGCGGGGGCAGGCTGGAACGCACAACGGTTTCGCGCAGAACCGAACCCGGCTGCGGAGTTGCCTGTTTCGCCCTGCCCCCGTCGGGAGTTGTCGCAGTCGGGTCCACCGCCAACCGGCGGCGGCCATTTATGGGGCCCCATGCGGTGGAGTCCGACGAGCGGCGGAAATCCTCCCGGGGCCAACGGCTGTTTCCGGCGCGCTTTGCCATCCTGACACGGCGCGCCGAGGCGATCTTCCGCTCGTACTCCCCGGGAACGGAGGTCGCTCCCATGGGAATGTCAGGGCGGCGGTGGATCATGGGGCTGGACACCGTTTCGCGGGCAGAAAGGTGGCACTCTGTCACCCCCGTGGCCGCGGCGATATCCGCGACGCGGTCCGGCTTGATGCCGCCGCCGGCCAGAACAGTCAGGCGACCTGCCGCCTGACGCACCAATACGGCCAGAGCGCCAAGTCCATTCGGTACGGACGGGCAGCCGCCGCTGGTCAGGACTCGAGGTACGCCCAGTGCGACCAGCGTTTCCAGGGAGGCGCTCAGATCCCGGCTGACGTCAAAGGCGCGGTGGAAGGTTACGTCCATCCCGCGGGCGGCCTCCTGCAGCGAGGCGGTCAGTCGCTCGTCGATATCTCCGGCGGGTGTCAGGCAGCCGAAGACGACGCCGTCCGCCCCGCCGTCGCGGGCGCACCGGATGTCATCGCGCATGATTTCCGCCTCGGCCGCCGTGTACACAAAGTCTCCGCCGCGAGGCCGGATCATCATCATGATCCGCCCGGAAAACGTGCGCCGCGCGGCGGCGAGGAACCCGGCCGACGGTGTGGTGCCGCCCTCGACGAGGCCGGCGCAAAGCTCGATCCGGTCCGCCCCGCCCTCCGCGCAGGCGGCGACCGAATCCTGACAATCAACACAGATTTCAATGATCATGGCATGCAGCTGAATCCATCCTGTTTCTCTTGAAAATGGTTCGGCACTGGGGAGTCAGGTTGATGAATCTGCCGATCCAAGTTTGGGGGCAGTCGAGCCAGGCGGTCTGATCTCAATTTCCTCAACCTGACCCATGTTGCCCTTCTCCCGCTTCACGGTGCCCGAAGGTACGCCACGAGTTCGAGGAAGTCCGGCTCGGACAGCGCGGTTTCAAAGGTCGCGGGCATCGGCGACGCGCCGAGCGGGTCGCGCCGCACGACTTCGGCCGCGGCCACGACCATCACGAAGAACACGGTGGTCTGACCGCC
>JBMSWZ010000326.1:0-2845 GCA_049425105.1 Cephaloticoccus sp. | reverse complement strand
CCAGCATCGCCCCGCGATCGCCCGGCGCCAGGCGGGCGGCCGCCAGAAATTTCCGCCAGCGCTCCGCGCCTTCCGCCAGCGGCCGACGGTCCTGCGGGGTGTTCCAGTGAAACACGTGCAGGTGGAAGAGCTTGGGGGCGAGCTGGTCCAGCGCCTCCAGGCAGGTCTCGTCCGACATGCCCGTCAACGGCTGCCAGTAGGTGAACAAATTCGGATGCTCCGCCTCGAGCATCAGCTGGTTGGTGGACGCGTTCGTATCCGTCAACGTGCCGCCGTGAAACTCCGTGGCCACGCGCACGCCGGCCTTGGCTGCGAGATCCGCGATGCGCCGCAGGTCGGCCACCACCCGCCACCGCGCCTCCTCGCCAGTGGCCTCGGAGCCGGCCGTGCCGGCCCAGACCCGAATCACGGGGGCACCCAGTTCGATCGCAGTCTCCAGCACGCGGTCAAAGGGCAGGCCGTTGTCCTCGCTGTTGGCGACCCGGTAGTAGCTGCCATAGGCCGAGACGCCGAGCCCGGCCTCGTGCGTCAGCTCGCGGACTTCCCGTGCCCGCGGCAACTCGCCGTGGGGCACGTGGATATCCCCACCCCACTCGATGCCCGCCAGGCCGGCCTCGCGCACCAGGGCGACAATTTCCGCCGGCGCCAGTTTGCGAAACGTGACCGAGACCAATCCCGCATGAATCATGCCGGCATCGTGACGGACGGTTCCCGGCAACGCCAAGCCGCTTTTGCGAGCCGCTGCGAATTTGCCAAATGCTGGCCCGCCACCATGCTGTTTCCCATGCACCTCCCCCGCCTGCTTTGTGCCGCCGTCGCGCTCGCGCTCGCCGGCTGCAGCACGTTCGAGAAACGCGCCGCGCAAAAGTCCGCGGTTTTCGACACCCTCGACGCGCCCACGCAGGCCAAACTCAAGTAAGGCGTGGTCGAGATCGGCTACACGCCCGACCTGGTCTACATCGCGCTGGGCAGCCCCGACCGGCGCACGGAGGAAATCACCGCCCAGGGCCGCAAGGAAACGTGGATCTACAATTCCTACACCTCGGAATTCCGCGGCACCGAGCATGTCGGCTACCGGCGCATGGTGGAGTTCGACCCCATCACGAAGAAATATTTCGTCTACTATGAGCCGCTGCGGGTCGACGTCTACCGCGACCGGATCGACCAGCGCATCCGCATCACGTTCGCCGAGGGCAAGGTCGCCGTCATCGAGCAGGCCAAGGACAAATGACTTCGCCGCCGGCACAAGCCGGTTTGCAGTGGAGTCCGCCCCGCCCGTTGTGTCATAAACGGGCATGAAGCACCCCTCCCGTCGCGTCCTCTCCCCCCGACGCAAAACCACCCGCGCCTCCACCCCCGCCGCCCTTGCCACCGAGCAGGTGGCGCATTTCCACCTGCCGCCCGACTCGGAAATCGGCGGCGCCATGCAGCGCCTGGCCGCGCGCCTCTACGCCGCGCACGACGACGTCGAGACCCTGTGGCGCCTGACCCTGCGCGAACTCGCCACCCTGCCGGCGCATGACCGGGTGGCGCTGTTCAACGCCAAGAAGTTCCTCGCGTTCCAACTGGCGAAGCTCCTCGACACGCTCCAGAACCCGACCCGCAAGGTCTACCAAAGCCTCGGCCACTCCACCGCGACCACGCTGGCGAAAGGGCCCTATCCGACCTTCGACAACGTCGCGGCGCTGTTCTCCGCCAACCCCGTCATCACCCGCACCGCCACCTACATCTTCGCGTGCTCGGAGTGGATTGACGACGCCTTCCAAGGCCGGGAATTCCTCCACGAGATCTATTCGCGCCTGCTGAACCCCACGTCGATCGCGCTCGCGAACCACATCGTCGACGTCGAGGCCGGGGACCAGGCCGGCGACTACCTGGCGTGGAATTTCAACAGCGGCATGGCCGCGATCGACGGCGTGCTCTCCCACCTCATCGGCCACGAGGACGTGATCCTCGCCTCGCGCAACGTCTACGGCGGCACCTACCAGCTCCTGCACGACTGGTTCGCGCGGCGCGCCAACCTGCACGTCGGCGTGGAGTTCTTCGACGGCACGACCGAGGCGGACTTCTCCGCGGCTCTCACCGCCGCCCAGACCAAGCACGCCAAGCGGCTGGCCCGCGGCCGCCGGGTCTACGTTTACCTCGAGAGCCCCTGTAATCCCCACGGCTGGTTCCTCGATGTGCCGGCCATCTGCCGCGCGGCCCACGCCGCCGGGCTGACGGTCATCCTCGACGCCACCGTCGGCACGCCGTTCCTGGTGCGGCCACTGCAACGCCTGGAACCCGCGGAACGCCCGGATTTCATCATTCACAGTTACACCAAGGACCTCACCGGCGACGGCAACACGACCGCGGGCGTGGTCATCGGCCGGAATGCCGACATGTTCACGCCCAAGGGCGATCCCGGCTGGGAAACGACCCTCTTTTGGAACGTCTACTACATCAAGGGCGCCTTTCTTGAGGCGGACAAGGCGTTCGAAGTGCTGAGCGGCATGAAGACGCTCGAAGTGCGCATGCTGCAGAAGTGCATCAACACCGTGATCCTCGCGCGCTGGCTCAACGCCCACCCCCATATCAGCGTCCACTGCCCCGCGCTGCCCGAGGCGGAGAACCACACCTTGTGCCAACGGCTCAGCCATCTCGGTCTGCCCGCGCCGCTGTTCACGATCGACTTCGAATCCGCCGGGATCGACCGCGCGGTCTTCCAGCGCTTCTTCGACTCCCTGTCGCCCATGTTCGGCCACATGGTGTCGCTCGGGCAGAACAACACGGTCGTGCTGTGCCCCGCGCTGACCTCGCACAGCGAGCTGAGTGCCGACGCCCTGCGGGCCGCCGGTATCAGCCC
>JBMSWZ010000325.1:0-2846 GCA_049425105.1 Cephaloticoccus sp. | reverse complement strand
GCGTCGAGCACCGGCAGGCTGCGCGCGCGACGCGCCTGGTGGTATCCGGTTTGCCACCACAGTTCCCGCTCCACCGCATCGCGGTAGCGCCCGGGATAGCACTGCACCAGCGCCACCAGCGCGTCATCGCCGGCCAGCAGGCGCGTCAGGAACGTCGGCCACTCCAGCGCCGCACCGGACTCCGCCTGCAGAAAGGTCAGCAGCCAGGTGGCGCCGTCGGACCACGCCCGCGACTCCTCGCCGCCACGCTGCCAGAGCAACAACGCGCCAATGGACGGCGGCGTTCCGCGCGCGGCGGCCTCGCGCAGGGCATCGAGTTGCGCAGCGTCGGCGCGCGTCCGCCACCAGCCCAGACATCCCAGCTCGAGCCAGAGCGGCGCCGTCAGGTGCGGAGTCACGCCGCGTCGCGCCACCGCGAGGCGCAACAGCAGGCCCTGAATCAGGGCGCGCCGCACGTTGTCCGGCGAGATCGCCGCAGCCCGGAGCCGCACTGAAACCAGGCCTCCCGCCTCGACCGCGACGCGAAAAGGCGCACCCGGGCTGGCTGGGGAGCCTCCCACCGGCTCCGATTCGACGCGGACGTAGACCGGCGAAGGAAACACCTCGGGCAGCCCCAGCGGCCCCGCCAGGATCCGCCAGCCCTCCCCCGCCTGCTCGACGATCGCCTGCGCCACCGACGGATCGAGCGCCGACACCTCGAACCGGCCGGGCGCGCTCTGCATCATCACCGGCGCCGGTTCGGCACCGGAGGCGAGGCGCGTGACACCGGCAGCAGCGACGCAGAGGGCGGCGAGGCGCGCCAGGCAGCTCACGGCATTGTGAGCTTCAGCGTATTGCCGTCGATGGATACGTTCGCGAGCTTCGCCCAGGACGCCCGCACATCGTCTGGAATCGTCTTGGCCGCCAGGAGCTGCTCCCGCACGTAGCGCTCCGCCATCGGCAACCGCTGCACCGGCAGCGACCCGACGTACAATGTCTCCGGCACGAAGGCGAATCCGCTCCCCTCCTTCACGAAACCACCGTGCGCCTGCACGATGACCTGCTGGCTCAGACCCAGGACGCTCAGCGTCACGGGAACCGCGATCTGCATCCTGCCGTCGCGCAATCGGAAATTGAACTGACCGGTGGCGATCATCTCACCGGAATCCGCCGCCTTCGCCGGCGCCGGTGGATTCTGCCCCTCGGCTCCGGGATTGGCCAGCGCAGCCGCCGGCAGTGCGGCCAGCGCGTTGAGCTCGTCCTCCGCGAGCGACACCGACTGCCCCTCGGCAAACGATTTCCGCTTGGCGAGCGCCGCGCGGGTCTTCGACGGATCGCGTGCGCCCTGGATGTAGTAAACATCCTTCGGATCACGCTCGGCCTCTTTCGGCGGCTGGCGCACCGAGACGACCGGCCGCGCGATCATGAGCGCCGCGCCGAGCGCCGCGCCGAGAATCACGCTGAGCAGGGCGCCGAGAATCACCTCGGTCCAGCTGGGTCCATGCAGGGTGCGGTTCAGTTTGGCGCTCATGGGTGGGTTACTTCTTCGCGGGTTCGGACTTGGCCGGTGCCGCAGGTTTCGACTCGGCGGGCTTGGCATCGCCGCCCTCCTTCTTGCCCGAACTCTTGTTCTTGTAGTCGGTGATGTAGAATCCCGTGCCTTTGAAAATCAGCCCGGCTCCTCCGCCCACCAGCCGTTTGAGCCCGGCCTTCTTGCACTGGGGGCACTTCTTCAGCGGCTCGTCGCGCATCGACTGAAACTGCTCGAATTGATGTCCACATTTTGGGCAGGCGTACTCGTAGGTCGGCATAGCTTGAAACAGGCGGTTTATGGGAATCGCAACCGGGATTGGCGAGTGTGGACTGCATTGACCGAAACTTCGCAATTTTTTCCTTTGCCGGCCCGCCCCACCCTCGCGCTACTGGCTCCGGGAATGGACTTTCCAGCCGAACTCAAGGGTCACATCGCCCGTGTGGAACGCGGTCTCGATCTGCACGTGCCCGCCGCCACCACCCGCCCGGCCCGCCTGCACACCGCCATGCGTTACAGCCTCGAAGCCGGTGGCAAGCGGCTGCGGCCCGTGCTCGTGCTCGCGGCGGCCGAACTCGTTCGTCAGAGCGGCGCCGGTGCACCGACCTGTGATCCCGTGCCCGCGGCCGTCGCAATCGAATGCCTTCACACGTATTCGCTGATTCATGACGATCTGCCCTGCATGGACAACGACGACCTCCGGCGCGGCCGTCCCACGGCCCACAAGGCCTTCGACGAAGCCACGGCCCTCCTGGCGGGCGACGCGCTGCTGACGCATGCGTTTGCGCTTCTCGCCTCCGCCTACGCCGCGCGCCCCACCCTCGCCCATGCGCTGGTGCGGGAGCTGGCCGACGCCGCGGGCAGCCGCCGGCTCATCGGCGGGCAGATGGAGGACCTGCTGGCGGAGAAGAAGACGGATGCCACGGCCGACGAACTCGAATTCATTCATCTCAACAAGACCGCGGCGATGATCGAAGCCGCGCTGGTCATGGGCGGCCTGGCCGGCGGTGCGTCCGACCTGGCTCTGGCCGGACTGCGGCGCTGCGGCCGGCACCTGGGGCTCGCGTTCCAGATCGTCGCCGACATCCTCGACGCCCCGTCCGACCGCGCGCCCCTCGGCAAGCCCCCCGGCAAGGATGCCCGGGCCGGCAAGACGACCTACGTGAAGCTGCACGGCCTCGACGCTTCGCGCCGGATCGCCGCCGACCACACCGCCGCGGCGCAGGCCGCACTGGCGAAAATCGAGGGCGACCGGGCGTTTCTCTCCGCACTTATCGCACAAATGGCGGGGCGCAGAAATTGAGGTGGAGCAGCCTGTCCCCAGGCTGCTGGATCG
>JBMSWZ010000324.1:0-2851 GCA_049425105.1 Cephaloticoccus sp. | reverse complement strand
CGCGACACGGTCGGTGCGCGAAGCGGAGCCGGTCTTGATCTGGCCGGCGTTGGTCGCGACGGCGATGTCGGCGATGGTCGTGTCCTCGGTCTCGCCCGAGCGGTGGGAGATGACCGCTGTGTAGTGGTGCTTGTGGGCGAGTTCGACGGCGTCGAGCGTCTCGGTGAGCGAGCCGATTTGGTTGACCTTGACGAGGATCGAGTTGGCGGTGCCGGTGGCGATGCCCTTTTTGAGGAACTCGACGTTGGTGACGAAAAGGTCGTCGCCGACGAGCTGGCAGCGGTCGCCGATGGCGTCGGTGAGCTTCTTCCACGTGTCCCAGTCGTTCTCGGCGCAGCCGTCCTCGATGGAATCGATCGGGTATTTCGCGACGAGGTCCTGGTAGTAGGCGACAAACTCGTCACCGGAGAACACGCGGCCGTCGGACTTCTTGAAGACGTATTGCTTCCTCTTCGCGTCGTAGAATTCAGACGAGGCGACATCGAGCGCGAGCATGATGTCCTTGCCGAGCTTGTAGCCGGCGGACTTCACGGCCTCGGCGATGGCGTCGAGGGCGTCGGTGGTCGAGGCGAGGTTGGGCGCAAAACCGCCCTCGTCGCCGACGGCGGTGGAGAGGCCCTTGGCCTTGAGGACCTTCTTGAGCGCATGGAACACTTCGCAACCGGCACGGAGGGCGTCGGCAAAGGTGTCGAAGTTCACGGGGCGAATCATGAACTCCTGGAAATCGATGGGGGCGTCGGAGTGCGCGCCGCCATTCATGATGTTCATCATGGGAACGGGCAGCACCTTGGCGTTGGGGCCGCCGAGGTATTTGTAGAGCGGCTGGCCAAGGGCGGTGGCCGCGGCGTGGGCGCTGGCGAGGGAGACGCCGAGGATGGCGTTGGCGCCGAGCCTCGATTTCGTCTTGGTGCCGTCGAGCGCGAGCATGGTCTGGTCGATGCCGACCTGGTCGCAGGCGTCGAAGCCGACGAGCGCGGGGGAAATGTGCTTGGAGACGTTGGCCACGGCGGTCTGCACGCCCTTGCCTAGGTAGCGGGTCTTGGCGGCGGCCTTGGCGCCCTTGACGGCGCCGTCGCGCAGCTCGAGCGCCTCGTGCTCGCCGGTGGAGGCGCCGGACGGAACGGCGGCGCGGCCGAGGGTGCCGTCGGCGAGGGTCACGTCGACCTCAACGGTCGGGTTGCCGCGGGAGTCGATGATTTCGCGGGCGGAGATGGCGGTGATGGTGGTGTTCATTGATAAATAGGCGGGGCAGTGAAAATCACCGTGGGCGCGGCGGAAAGCGCAAAGTGCGCCCGCTGACGCACTCGGTGCCCATTCGCGGCCGATCGCAACCAGCCTCAGGCGAACGGCGGACGGGAAATCCCGGCCTTGAGCAGGACCTTGCCGATGAGGCCGGGCGCCTTGGGGCGCAGGGCCGGTGGCAGTTGGGCGACAAAGCCGCGATTAATCGCGATCCGGCCGACCGTCAGGCCCTCGTAGTTGCGGACGTTGAGCAGCGCCTCAGTCATCAACTCGGCGGGGATCTGGTCCAGATGCCCCTCAAAGGCGGCGGCGTGGAGGGGCGTATCGCCGTTGTCGTTGCGCGTCAGGAGCAAGTCGCGGGTCAACTGGTCGGCCGGGATGTGCCGGAGCTGGCCGGTCTCGGCGGCGGCGTGGATCGCGGTGAAACCGGACTTGCTGGCGGCGACCAAGTGGTCGTGGGTGAGGAGTTCCGCCGGCAGCTGCGCGAGGTTGCCGGCGATGGCGGCGGCATGAAAGACAGTGTCGCCCGAGTTGGTCTGGGTCATCAGCGCCTCGGCGCTGATGGCCTCCGCCGGGATCTGGGCGAAATTGCCGTTGAGGGCGGCCACGTGATAGACGGTTTCGCCGCTGATATTCTGGGTGCGAAGATTCCCGGCGGTGACGAACGCGGCGGGCACGCGATCGAGGGTGCCGGCCTCGGCCGCTTCATGCAGGAGATTGTTGTCGAGATCGGTGCGGCTCAGGATTACTTCCGCGGTGACGAGTGCCGGCGGCAGTTGGTCGAGGTGGCCGTTGGCCGCGGCGACGTGAAAGACGGTGTAGCCGGAGTTGCTGCGCGAGGCGAGAAGGTCGGCCGTGAGGAAATCGGCGGGAATCTGGGCGAGATGGCCCCCGGCGGCGGCATGATGGAGGGGAGTGTAGCCGGAGTCGTTCTTGCGCGTCAGGGCCGCGGTGGTCAGGACCGCGGCGGGCAGGTCCTTTAACGCGCCATAACGGGCGGCGGTATGGAGCGGCGTGTTGCCCGCGGCATTGCCGGCGGTCAGCCGTTCGACCGTGAGGGCACCGGCCGGGACCGTGTTCAGCGTGCCGTTGCGGGCGTGAGCGTGGAGGTCAATTTCGTCCATAACGTCGGCCACGGCATGCAACCAAACGCGTGTCCGGTGAAGGAACCTAAAATCCGCGGGGATATCACCCAGCGAGGGAATTGGATTTGCCAGCGGCCGCCCGACTCGCAGGCTGGGCGGCGCATGAGCTCTCCCGACTCTGAAGCCCCCAAGGAAGCCCCGCCGAAGGATGCCATTCTGCTAATTGATGACTAGCAGCCCTTGCTGGAGGTGTTTTCCGCAGCCCTGAAAGCCAGTTTGACGTGACCACGGCCAACTCGGTCCGCGAGGCCGAGTTCATGCTGCACAAGAAATCGTTCAAAGTCGTGGTGGCGGATCATCTCATGCCCGGCGGCAACGGGATGAGTTTTCTGGTGCGCGCGCGGGAGGAGTTTCCCCACATGCAACGCATCTTGGTCACGGGCTATATGAAGCCCGAGATGTTGCTGCGCAGCGTCAACGAGGCGGCGCTTTTTCGTTACCTGCTCAAGCCGGTCTCGCTGGCC
>JBMSWZ010000323.1:0-2860 GCA_049425105.1 Cephaloticoccus sp. | reverse complement strand
CATGATCATGCACCCGGGCGCCATCGCCGCCCGCCAACTCCGTCCGGGCAAAGTGGTAGTGCTCCCCGGGCGAGACAAAATCGGCGAGTTTGAAGTGGGCGCACGCGCGCGGCATGTCGTTTAAACACAATTTTTGGCCGTTTTATGGCAAGATTTTTCGCAATGATGCGGTTATAACATAGCCCATGGTTGCTCCATCCTCTTCCCCTTCATCTCTCCAGACGGTCCCGCATCGTCTCACTCCCGCCCAAGTCGAGGAGTATCACCGGCAGGGTTATTTCCTGCCCGCCGAGCCCGTTTTCCCGGCGGAGAAATTCAACGGCCTGAAGAACTATTTCGAAGGCCTGCTCGACGACCTCGACAACGGCACGCGGCCGGAACTGATGGACGTGCCGCATTTCCAGTATCCGGACCTGTTCCAGTGGCTGTTCTCGGACGAGGTCCTGGGCCTTGTTGAACCGATCCTCGGACCGGATCTGGCGCTGTTCTCCTCGCACTTTATCTGCAAGCCGCACGGCAACGGCAAACGCGTGCCGTGGCACGAGGATTCAGCCTACTGGCGCGGCATGCTTGATCCGATGGAAGTCGTGACCGTCTGGCTCGCGATCGATCCGTCCAAGAAGGAAAACGGCTGCATGTATGTCGTGCCCCGCACGCACAACACCGGCAAGAAAGGTTTCTCCGACTACGAGGATATCTCCAAGGAAGCGGCCGTCTTCCCGACCGAGATCACCATGACCCAGCGCAATGACGCGGCAGCGGTGGCGGTCGAGCTCGACGCCGGCTACTGCAGCCTGCACGACGGCCGCCTCATCCACGGCAGCCCGCCGAACACCAGCCCGCTGCGCCGCTGCGGCTACACCATGCGCTACATCAGCACGCGCTCCAAGCTGAACAAAAAGGACTTCCCCTGGCACCAGATCTATCTCGCCAAGGGCAAGAACCTCGGCGGCAACGAATACGCCGACCCCAGCAAAGCCTACAACGAGCTCGCCCGCTTCCGCGCCAAGCACGGCAAGAACGGTCACTGAGCCCAGGTGGATAGGTGGGCCGGCCGATCCTCCGGCCGGCTCGAACGCCTCCCAACGCCCCCGGGGGACCGGCGCGTCCACCTGGCCTTCACGTCACGGCACCACGTCGAACCAGAAGGGCACGTAGAGTTCCGTGCCCGACTTGTTCACCTGCGCCCAGGCCACGTAGCGGCCGGCGTTCGGGATCACGATGCGGAAGGTCAAGGTCGGGAGGTGACGGTCGGGCGGCACGGTCAGGTCGATTTCCTGCGGGTGCAGGTGGGCGAAGCCGGTCCGGTCGCGGTCAAAGGCCACGACGTGCGCAAAGGCATCCATCACCGGCGCCAACGGCACTTCGCCGCCGTCCGGGCGGGACATCGTCAGGGTCATCACCGCTTCCGCGCCGGCGCGAACCACGCCGCCCGCGGGGCGAAGCGCAAAATCAATTTCATCCCTCGTCGCGGTCCAGGCCGGGGTCTGCGCCGCGGCGATGGCGTCCGGGGCCGGCGGCTCGCCCGCGACCACTAGTTTGGTCGAGGCATAGAGCCCGAGCCCGGTCGCCGCGGGCGTGAAGTCGGCGAAAAGCCGGTATTCGCCCCCGTAGCGGGGAGTGAAGGTGAAAGTCCATTGCCCCGGCTCGCGTCCCGGCCGCGGATGGACGTGGTGATAATCCATCACCTGCGGGTCCACGACCATGAGGTGCAGCAACTCGGTGTGGACATTGAGCAGGTCGGCCGGGCCGATGGCTTTGCCGGCATGGGTGCGCAGGGTCAGCAGGGCCGTGACCGGCTCGCCCGCCCGCGGCGCGGCGGTGGGTTGCACCGTGAACTCGACCGGTGAACGCACATTGACGACCGGCAGGAACTGCGGGTTCGCCGGATCGCACATCTGGATCACGTTTTCGCCCTCCACACGAAAATCCATGTGGCTCAGGTTGGTGCCCGTCGGCAGCACGCGAAACACCACGTAGAGCCCGACCGCGACGAGCGTGATGCGCGCCACGCGCCACCACCCGTGACTGGAAAGCGCCGGAGGCGTCGCGTTCATCGGCTCACCCTTTCTTTGTGACCCTGAGCATTCCGAAGCCTGCCTGCCCCCGCTGGTCGCAGCCGCGCCAAGGGATCCGGTGCGGTGCTCAGGATGACATCGTGGGTCGGCCGCGCGGGGGTTTTCATCGGCGGTGCATCTTGGCCACGAAATCCTTGGGCTCCCACACCGTGCCGTCGGCCCGGTGCACGATGCGGCCGTCCTCGTTGATCAGGAGGGTGCTCAAAGTGTGCTTGATGATGGCGCCGTCGAATTGCGCTATGACGCCGAACTGGGTGAGCAGGTCCTTGATCGCGCGCTCCGGCCCCGTCAGGAAACTGAAATTCGAGGTATCGATCTCCCGCGAGGAGGCGTAGTCCCGCAGCACGCCCGGCGTGTCGTATTCCGGATCGAGGGTGATCGAGACGAGCTCGAGGTTCTTCACGCCGGCCTCGTTCGCCAGACGCTGCGTTTCCATCATATTCATCGTCGCGGCCGGGCACATCGTCGCCACGGGGCAGCGCGTATAAATGAAATTGAGCATGATCTGCTTCCCGCGGAAGCGCGCGCTTTGCACAACGGCGCCGGTTTGGTCGTAGAGCGCAAAGTTGGGCAGATTCTCCCCCACCTCCCGGTAGGCGGCCCGGCCGCGGATCAAGGTGTCCTGGCGCAGGGCGTCGGCGCCGGCCTTGATGGTGGATTCGGTCAGTTGGTCGATGGGCCAGATGTTCTCGAGCCGGAAAAAGCCATCATCGCTTGGGATCAGGTCCGCCCGGATCCGCTGGCCCTCGCGGGCGTTGGCGGCGTCGCCGGGCGAGACGGAA
>JBMSWZ010000322.1:0-2860 GCA_049425105.1 Cephaloticoccus sp. | reverse complement strand
CCGTGGGACAGCTGTCCGCGAAACCCGAGCACTTGAATTGGGCCGAAGCGGCGGCACTGCCGCTTGCGGGTCTGACCGCGTGGCGCGCGGTGATGAGCCGGGCGCGGTTGCATCCCGACGAACGCGTGCTTGTGTCGGGCATCGGCGGCGGCGTGGCGCTCTTCGCCCTGCAGATCGCGGCGGTACATGACGCCAAGGTGTGGGTCACCTCCAGCTCCAGCGCCAAGATTGCCCGTGCCGTGGAGTGGGGGGCGCAGGGAGGATTCGATTACACCGCCGACGGCTGGGCCAAGGAGGCCGCGCGGGAGGTCGGCGGCTTCGACGTGATCCTTGATGGCGCGGGCGGCGCGGGCGTGGATCAGCTGATCGACGCGGCGGCCCCGGGCGCGCGGTTGGTGTTCTACGGCGCGACGCGCGGCAATGTGCCGGAACTCGCGCTGCGCAAGATCTTCTGGCGACAGCTATCGGTGCTCGGCACGACGATGGGCAACCCGGCGGACTGGTCCGCGTTGCTGGCCTTCGTCGCCAGTCACCGCCTGCAGCCCGTCGTCAGCGACACCTTCACGCTGGCACGGGCCGATGATGCCTTCGCCCTGATGGAGCGCGGCGGCCAGATGGGGAAGATTGTGCTGACGATCGGCGAATGAGCGATTTCGTGGGAGCCGTGATCCGCATCGAACCGGCCCCACCGAACGAATCCACGGGTGAGCCGAAAGTTGTAATATAATACGTTACTTAGTGGCTGCCGCATCGATTGCGTCGAGAGGGATGGGTTCACGGAAGCCGGCGGGGGTTTGTAACGTAATACGTTACAAACCGATGGGCTGATGGGGGCGCCGGTTTCTTGCCGGCTAAGTTTCGGATGCCGGCGAGACGCCGGCGCTCCTGGATCGACCCTTAGAGTCTCGCGACCTTTGCTTGGCCGGGCTTCACGGGTTGGCCGGTGTCGGCGCTGGCGAGGGCGGCGAAGCAGAGGGCGAGGCTGGTGAGGTTGTTAGTCGCGCCGATGGACGGCTCGCGGTCTTCCTCGATGCTGCGGAGAAATTCGCCGAGCGTGCCGCGAAAGCCGTCGGGAAACCATTTGCCCTGCAAAGGAATCTTTACGGTGCCGCGCTTGGTGGTCAGCTCGAGTTCGGTGAGATTGCAGACATTCGCAGCGCCGCGGAGCGTGCCCTTGGAGCCGACGCAGCAGAGGTATTCCTGCGGGGCAAAGCTTTGATAGGCGCTGAAACCGAGCGTCGCGAGGCCGTCGCCGTAATTCACGACGGCATTGGCGAGCATCGGCGGCTTCATGTCTTGGTTGGGCGCGTAGGCGGTGTTCGCAAACACACTCCGGGCGGTGCGGCCGGCAAAGACGTTGGCCACGATGTCGAACCAGTGGATGGCGAAATCGCTGAGGATGAGGTGATGCAACTCCTCGAATTTGCTGCCGCGGCACCACGTGTGGTCCCAGACCAGCGACATGTCCAGGGTGTGGACGTCGCCCAGCAGCCCTTGGCGCACGGCCGCGAGCAGCGCCGAGAATTGCGGCGCCCAGCGGCCGTTTTGATTCACCGCGAGTTTGAGTCCGCGGCGCTTGGTCAGCGCGGCGAGGCATTTGCCTTCGCTGAGATCGGCCACGAAAGGCTTCTGGCTGAGCACGTGCTTGCCGGCCTTCAACGCATCATGCACCTGACCGGGGCGGATGGCGGTGTGGGTCGCGAACTCCACGACCGTGACGTCCTTCCGGGCGAGAAGTTCGTGGTGGTCGGTGTAGACGTCGGCCTTCGGAAAGAACTCATCCCGGCGACTCTCGGCGGCGGCGCGATTGACATCGGCCAGGGCCACGACCTCCACCCCGAAGGACTTGGCGGCGGTCAGGTGGTATTGCGAGATGCCGCCGCAGCCGACTAAGGCGAGCTTGTGGCGCTTGGGATGGCGCGGACCGCGGGGGAGGTAGTCGAGTTTTGGGGGACGCATGACGAAGAATGGGGAACGCTGATGGGCGCTAATGGACGCTAATTTTGTCGGACTGAGCGAGCCGCAGTTCCACCAGGGTTGGACTAAGTCAGAATCAGCGAAAATCAGTGCACATTAGCGTTCAAACGTGGTTCGTGCTTCAGTTTATTTGAGCAGTTTCTGGGGGAGCTTGGTTTTGGCGCTAAGGGTGGCGGTGTCGACGATCTGTTGGCCGATGCGGGCGAACTTCACGGAGAGCGGGCCGGTGATTTCCTCACCGGATTCCAGACAGTGGAGGAAATACTGCACCGGATTTTTTCGCGGCAGCTTCGGCCGATCCACCGGAATGACCTTGCCGGCCGGATGCTTGCGGGTCTGCACGCGGATGGTCGGCTCGTAGTCGTAATTGGCGATCGTGCCGTCGGTGCCCTTGAGCACGAAGCCGCACTTGGGCTGCGGTTGGTGGAGCCACGGACTGGTGAAGGTGCCCCAGCGCGTCTGGAACGTGGACAACCATTCGCCGTAGCGCGCGATGGTGACGCTCTGTTCGTCGACCGGCGCACCCTTGGCGCCGCCGGTGACGGCGGTGATCTCGGAAGGCTTCTTGCCGTCGAAGAACCAGGTCCCGAGCGTGGCGCCATAGCCGAGATAATCGATGAGCGAGCCGCCGCCGGTGCGGTCATAGAACCAGCTGGCTTTCTTGGCGGCGAGGGAGGGTTCGGGGGCGGCGAGGTTGCCGTGGTCCTGGATCGGGCCGCGGTTGCCATCGTAGAAGTGCACCTCTTGCAATTCCCCGATCACACCCTCCCGGATCAAGCGGTGGGCGGTGACGTGCGGCGGATACCACGCGAGCGGCCAATTGATCGCGAGGCGTTTGCGCGCCTTCTTCATCGCGGCGATCATGCGATCGGCTTGAGGAAGG
>JBMSWZ010000321.1:0-2865 GCA_049425105.1 Cephaloticoccus sp. | reverse complement strand
GTGAGCGCCATGACGTGGACGTTGTGGTCCTTCAGCAGCGCGATCAGGTCATAGAGGCGCCCGACCCGGTTTTCCGCGAAAACCGAGAACTGCTTCACCGGATCGAGAGAGCGCGCGACATTGAGGCCGGCCATGGTGGTGGGTGGTTGGCCGCACCATGACCCGGGCGGTGGCGGCGGTCAATTACGGCCTCGCGCGGCCGGTGAGTCGCCGCTACGAACAGCGCGTGCCCGGGGAAGCCGCCAACGCCCACGAAATCGCCCGCCGCCGCGCCGACTCCGGTGCGGCCTTCGTGCTGCGCGGGATCTTGCTGAACCTCGTGCTCGCGGCGGTGAAATTCGCCGGCGGCATTCTCGGTCACACCTATGCGTTGATCGCCGACGGCGTGGAATCGCTGATCGATGTGTTTTCGTCGGCGCTGGTCTGGGCGGGCTTCCGGGTGGCGGCGCGGCCGCCGGACGACAACCACCCCTACGGCCACGGCAAGGCCGAGCCGCTGGCGGCGCTGGCGGTGGCGCTCTTCGTCTTTGCCGCGGCCGGCTGGATCGGCTGGCACGCGGTGCACGAGATCATCACGCCGCACCGCGGTCCGCACTGGGCCACGTTGCTTGTGCTGGCGCTGGTGGTCGGCACGAAGTTTTGGTTTTCGCGCCGGCTGGCGCATGCCGGCGAAGAACACGGCAGCACGGCCCTAGGCGTCGAGGCGTTTCATCACTACTCCGACGCCCTGACTTCGGCGGCGGCCTTCGTGGGTATCAGCATCGCGCTCCTGGCCGGTCCCGGCTACGAAGCGGCGGACGATTGGGCGGCGTTACTCGCCTGCGTGGTGATCGCGGTGAACGGGGTGACGATGTTCAACCGCGCCGTGGGCGATGTCATGGACACCGCGGTGGCGCCGGAGCTGGAGCGCGCGGTGCGGACCATTGCGCAGAACGTGGTGGGGGTGCGCTCCATCGACAAGTGCCGCGTGCGCAAGAGCGGACTCAGCCATCTCGTCGATATTCAGGTGCGCGTCGACGGCGACCTCAGCGTGCGCGCGGGGCACGACATCGCCCATGCGGTGAAGGATGAGTTGATGGCGAATGAGGCGCTCGCGGTCACGGACGTCGCCGTGCATGTGGAGCCGGCGAACTGACCGCGGTTAGGCGCTCAGTGGTCGAGTTTCTGGCCGTATTTCCAACCGACGTAGACCCCGGCCAGACTGCCCACGCCGCTGAGCAGGAAGGCCCCCCAGAATCCCCAGCCGGCGGCGTCGCCCAGATACCACCCGAGGTAGCTGCCGAGCAGCATGCCGACAAAAATGCACAGCTTGGTCATGCCGCCGATGATGGCGCCCGACGGGCAGGTGTCGAACCTCGGTTGCCGGGACAATGGCGTGGAGTGGCGAACTTATGCCCTCGGCGCGTGCGTATTATTTCCCCGCGGGTGCGCCCCTTTGCGCGTTGCCCGGTCCCGGAACCGGGGCTTAGGCTCGGTCCATGAGCACGACCCCTGCCTCCAACCCGCTCAGCACCAACCGGCATTTGCTGCGTTGGGTCGAAAAGATGAGCGACCTCTGCCAGCCCGCCGCCATCCACTGGGTCGACGGCTCGAAGGCGGAGTATGACCGCCTCTGTGCTGAAATGGTGGCCGCGGGCACCTTCATCAAACTCAACCCAAAGACCTGGCCCGGCTGCTACCTCGCGCGTTCCGATGCGAGCGACGTGGCGCGCGTCGAGGACCGGACCTTCATTTGCTCGCTCTCCAAGGAGGCCGCGGGCCCGACCAACAATTGGGTCAACCCCTACGACATGCGCAAGACGCTCAAAGGCCTCTTCGCGGGCTGCATGCGCGGCCGCACGATGTATGTGCTGGCGTTCAGCATGGGCCCGGTGGGTTCGCCGATGTCGCAGATCGGCGTGCAGCTCACCGACTCTCCCTATGTCGTCGTCAACATGCGCATCATGGCGCGGATCGGCCGCGAGGGGTTCGAGCTGAGCGACGAAGACTTCAAGCGCGTCGTGCCCTGCGTGCACTCCGTCGGCGCACCCTTGGCGGCGAACCAGGCCGACGTCCCCTGGCCGTGCAACAAGGAGAAGTATATCGTGCACTTCCCCGAGACCCGTGAGATCTGGAGCTTCGGCTCCGGCTACGGCGGCAACGCCTTGCTGGGCAAAAAGTGCTTCGCCCTGCGCATCGCGAGCGCGATGGCGCGCGACGAAGGCTGGATGGCCGAGCACATGCTGATTCTCGGCGTGAAGGACCCGGAGGGCCACAAGCACTACCTGGCCGCGGCCTTCCCGAGTGCGTGCGGCAAGACCAACATTGCGATGCTCGTGCCGCCCGCGACCTTCCGCCGCAAGGGCTGGGAGGTCACGACCGTCGGTGACGACATCGCGTGGATCAAACCCGATGCCAACGGCCGCCTCCGCGCGATCAATCCCGAGGCCGGCTTCTTCGGCGTGGCGCCGGGCACGAGTCGCGCCACCACCCCGAACGCCATGAAGGCGCTGTCGAAGAACACGATCTTCACCAACTGCGCGCTGACCGATGACGGCGGCGTTTGGTGGGAAGGCATGACCGAGGAGCCGCCCAAGCACGCCGTCGACTGGCAGGGCCGGGACTGGACGCCGGCGATTGCGAAGAAGACCGGCGCCAAGGCCGCGCATCCCAACGCCCGTTTCACCGCGCCGGCCCGGCAGTGTCCCACCATGGACGACAAATGGGAGCACCCGGACGGCGTGCCGATCCACGCCATCGTCTTTGGCGGGCGCCGTGCCTCCACGATGCCGCTGGTTTATCAAGCCTTCAACTGGTCGAGCGGTGTCTACATCGGCGCGACCATGGGCTCGGAGATGACCGCCGCCGCCGCCGGCACCATTGGCA
>JBMSWZ010000320.1:0-2867 GCA_049425105.1 Cephaloticoccus sp. | reverse complement strand
CCGCGCGGTGAAGTCGGCGTTGATCAGCGGGGCGATGAAGAACTGGGCGAAGCGATCCAGCGCCTCGGGAAACGCCTCGTGGCGCACCTGGAACTGGTAGTTGGTGTGATCGGAGGTGGTGTAGGCGTTGTTGTTGCCGCCGTTCTGGGTCATGAACGCCGAGTAGCCGCTGACATCCGGATATTTCTCCGTGCCGAGGAAAAGCATGTGCTCGGTGAAGTGCGCGAGGCCGACCATGTCGAAGGGGTCGTCAATCTGGCCGGTCGCGACGACGAGGGAGGCCGCCGATTTGTTGAACTTGGGATCGGACACGAGCAGCACGCGCAGGCCGTTGTCCAAGGTGAAGTGCCGGAATTCGGCCTTGTCCGTGGGCGCGACCACGCGTGGCGGCAGGACGGGCGCGTTGCTGGCAAACACGGGTCCGGTGGCAATCAGGGCGAGAAGCAGGGGGAGGAAGCGTCGCATGGGTAGATGGGAATTGGTGCACCACCCTGATCCAACCGGGGTGGGGGCGACGAGCCGAATCAGGATGAGCGGTCGCGGGCCGGGTCGCCCGGGCAAGGGTCAGTATTCGGCCGACAGGGCGGGCCCTACGACGTCGAGGAGTTCCTTGACGCCAAAGGGCTTGGAAAGCGTGGCCCGCACCCCGAGGCGCCGGCAGATATCGAGATAGGTTTCGGATCGGGCCAATCCGCCTGACATCGCGATGACCGGCAGGCCGGGTTTTTCGCGGCGAAGCTCGAGAATGGTCTCCACCCCCTCCTGCTCCGGCATCACCAGGTCGGTGATGACCAAGTCGGGCGGGGTGCGGCGGAATGCGGCCATGCCGGTCTTGCCGTTGTCCGCCTGCTGGACCTGATGACCCTGCTGCTCAAGGATGGCGGCCACCAGCAGGCGGACGTTCTCCTCGTCATCGATGACCAAGATGTGGGCCATGTCAGTTCGGGTCCAGACCGTTGAATCGGTCGGGCGGAATAGGTCTGAATGTGCCTATCGGATGCTTGGGCTCAATCGCAAACTGCCGGGGCTTGCCCGGACTGTCGGTGGCCGGCAGGGTGGGTCAATCCCGGCTCCGGCGGGACTTTATTGCCATGCAGCTCGATTTTTCCCAACTCCCGGCGCATGAGGCCTACCAATGGATGATCGCCACGATCCTGCCGCGGCCGATCGCCTGGGTATCGACGGTCTCCGCCGACGGGGCGACCAACCTGGCGCCGTTTTCGTTTTTCCAAGGCGTCTGTGCCAGCCCCCCGACCCTGATGTTCGTCCCGGTGAACAACCGCCAAGGCGGCCGCAAGGACACGATCCGCAACCTCGAGGCCGTGCCCGAGTGCGTGGTAAACTTGGTGTCGCGTGACCTCGCCGCCGCAATGAACGACACCGCCGCTGCGCTCCCGCACGGCGAGAGCGAGTTTGACGCTTTCGGCATCGCCGCAACCCCCTCTGCCCGCGTGCGACCCCCGCGCGTGGCGGCCGCCCCGGTGGCCTTTGAGTGCACCCTTGACCGCATCGTCCTGATCGGCGAGGGCCCGCTGGCGGCCAACGTCGTGTTTGCCCGCATCGTGGCGCTGCACGTGCGTGATGAACTGCTCGACGCCAATGGTCGCCCCGATACCTCCCGGCTCGATCTGATTGGCCGCGCCGGGGGCGACGATTACGTCACCACCCGCGACCGCTTTACGCTGGAGCGGCCGGACTGAAACACGGAAGAGGAAATACTCAGAAGCCAAGAAGCCACGAATCAGAGTTTCAGAATCCTGGTTTCCTGGCTTCTGAATTTTTATAACTGAGCCGGTCGCTCACTGTTTCCCGGCCTCGCCAAGGCCGCGGTTCTTTGCATGGTTCCGCGTCGGGGTTTGGCGTTACCGGCCGCACCCCTCCTTTCTCACCCCATGAGCGACATCGTCATCCTCGCCGCCACTCGCACGCCGCTCGGCAATTTCCAAGGTGCCTTCGCCAACCTGCCGGCGCCCCGACTTGGGGCCGTGGCCATTCAAGGCGCGCTCACGCGTGCGGGCCTCGCCCCGGCTGATGTCACCGACGTTCTCATGGGCAACGTCCTGCAGGCCGGCCAAGGCATGGCGCCGGGCCGGCAGGCGGCGATCCACGCGGGTCTTCCGCCCTCAGTCCGCACCGTCACCGTGCACAAAGTCTGCGGCTCCGGCCTGCAGGCCGTGATGCAGGGGGCCCATCAACTTCAGGCCGGCCTCGGCCGGTTCGTCGTCGCGGGCGGCATGGAAAACATGACCCTCGCGCCCTACCTCGCGCCCAAGGCCCGCGCGGGTCTGCGGCTCGGCCACACCCAACTTGTCGATTCGCTGATCAGCGACGGGCTGTGGGATCCTTACGACGACGTGCACATGGGCAGTTGTGCCGAGCGTTGCGCGGAGAAATATGCCTTCACCCGCGCCGAGCAGGACGCCTTTGCGATCGCGTCGTTCGAGCGCGCCAACGCCGCACAAGCCGCCGGTCTTTTCGCGGCCGAGATCACGCCGGTCGACGTGCCGGGTGCGCGCGGCGAGACCACGCGGGTCGAACACGACGAAGGTCCCGCCAAAGCTCGCTACGACAAGATCCCGCAGTTGAAACCGGTCTTTGAAAAAACCGGCAGCATCACGCCGGCCAACGCCTCTTCGATCAACGACGGCGCCGCCGCCCTCGTGCTGGCGCGAGCTGCCGATGCCGCCTCCGCCGGGCTCAAGCCGCTCGCCCGCGTGGTTGCGTTTGGTGCACACGCTCACGAGCCGGTCTGGTTCACCACCGCGCCCGTGCAGGCGGCGCAAAACGCGCTGGCCACCGCGGGCTGGTCGGTCGACGACGTCGACCTTTGGGAAATCAACGAAGCCTTCGCGGTCGTGCCCCTCGCC
>JBMSWZ010000319.1:0-2888 GCA_049425105.1 Cephaloticoccus sp. | reverse complement strand
GGCTTCACCGCCCGCCTCATGGGCAACGTGCGCGACAAGGAAGGCCTCACCTACGGCATCTACGGCTACATGGCCAACGACAACCTGCGCGACGGCGACTGGCGCATCTGGGCGAACTTTGCGCCCAACCTGCTTGAGCAGGGTATCGCTTCCACCAAGCGCCAGCTGCAGCTGTGGCACGACGAGGGCATCAGCGCCGACGAATTCAAAAAGAAACAGTCCGAGTTCATCGGCAGCTACAAGGTGAGCCTCTCGACCTCCGACGGCATGGCCACCAACATCCTCAATACCGTACAGCGCGGCTACGGACTTGAGCGGCTCGACGAGTATCCCGCCGCCGTCGAGGCGCTGACGCTCGACCAGGTCAACCGCGTCATCAAGGCGAACCTCGATACGGCGAAGATGACCCTGATCAAGGCCGGCACCGTCACCGACGTGACGGCCAAATAAGTCCCGCCACTCGTATTTGCCCCGACCAATCCCGCCGCGCTGCCGGCGGGATTTTTTTTGGGCACAAAAAAACCGGGGTGAAGGATTTCTCCTCCACCCCGGTGTTGTTTTCTTAGTTATGCGGCCTGACCGAGCTTTTGCACCCGGCGGGCCAGCGGCGACCAGACGGAGCGGCGCAACACCTCAGGGAGGCGAACGACCGCCTGTGTCCAGTTGCGGTTAGCGAACGTTTGCCGCGCAGCGGGAGCGGGGATTTCGGCCGGAGTGACCGGGCTTTCCACGACGTCCGAGTGTTCTTCATACTCGTAGGTCGAGAAAACCGTGGTTCCGGATCCGAAACCGCCAGGCTGCAGGACAAACATGGTCTTGGTCTTTTTATTCATGATCAGACGGAGGGCTCGGGGATTTTGGGACCAAACCCTCCTGGCCGATAACGAACGGACAAAGAACGAGGAGCGCGTACCCTGCGAAAATAGTCCCCCTCGTCAAGCGGGAGTTCCATTCGCGTGGTCGTCGACCAGTCAAAATAAAGCGGGGCGGAAGCATGGCTGCCTCCGCCCCGTCGGATTTCTGGTGGAAACGTGTCAGCCCGCCTTGGAGACGGGCGGACCGGATTTGTGGCGCAACAAACGACCCCAAATATCCGGCCCCCACGGCCGAGCCTGCCGACACTCTGTTGGTTGATTCCGCTGCCGTCTCGCCGGCGATTCGGACCGGAGCATGTAGTTGGTTGCCCGACGCGATGGGTCTTCCGACCCATCCCCCAGCAGCCCACCCAAGCCCAATCCGCCGATCGGCGGAACGACAGTGGTGTGTCGCTTCAAGTTGTTCATGATCAGATGGAAACGTCAGCTACCCAGCGAAACGTCTCCTAGCTGATCACGAACCAGCAAAGAACACCCCGTCAACAGCCGGTTCCATGCCAAGCTGAGATTTGACCCGTCCGTAACAGAGCAAACACCCCGGGGACAGAGCTTCATCATTCACGAATCAGCTCTTTTCGAGCTTTCGCAGGGCTTTGTTGACCTTCCCCAAGTCGCAGCGAACGGGATCATACTCCGGCCCCAGCCAGTTCAGCCATTCCTGCCCCAACTCGGTGTCGGGCTCCTTGATGCAAGCCAGCATGTCGTGAAAGGCCTCCAAGCCTCCGCAGTCTTCCGGCGGGCCGGCCAGTTCGCCGGCGAGGCACTGCGGAAATACCTGTCCCTTTGGCACGGTCATGGTCTTCTCGACCTTGATCTCCACTTTCCAGCCTTCGCCAAAGTGATAGTCGTAGGTGAAACGCCCGCGGTGCTCGAGGTCGAGGTCGGCCAGGGTAACGTCGCGATCGTCCTCGACCACGCGGTCATCCTGCCGCAGCGGATTGCCCAGCCGCAGGTCATCGAACGTGAACGTGTGGGTCTGGTAATCGAACCAGTCGAACAGGATCTGAATCGTGTCGTGCAGCCGCGAGAGCCACATGCCCTCCTGCACCGCCAGCCGGCGCCAAATCCGCGGCTCCGTCCCAACCACATCCAGCCGCAGCACAAAGGCCTTTTCCGGAGCCTTCTTCTTGGCCGAGCCGACGCCATCGAGCAGCGAGATCATCCCCGCACAGCAACCGAAACCCACCGCCCCCGCAAGCGCGACCAACGCCACGCGGGAACGGCGGGGCAAACTTCCTAGGGATCAGTCGGTCCCACGGGTATCGCGCGGAAAGCCAGAGGGCTCAGAACTTCCACTTCACATACCCCTCGATCCGGAAGGGTTGCTCCGAGAAGACCAGGATGCTGCCGGAAAAGGCGTCGCCGTTGTGATACCAGTTGCGCTGGTTGGTGAGGTTGAGGAAGTCGACGTTCACCATCCACCGCTCGGTCTCGTAAAAGAGCGAGGCGTTGAGCAGGTGTTGGGCGGGGATGTGCCACTGGTCGTCGAGGTTGCCGGTCTGGCGGCTCTGCCATGACGCGTTGGTGCCGAGGCCGAAGCCGTTCGCGAAGCGGTAGCGCAGGCTGCCGTTGACGATGGTCTTGGAGAAACCGAGCAGCGGCCAGTCGCCGTTGCCGACTTGGTTGCCAAAGGGATTGTAGCTGCCGGTCGACGTGCCCAGTCCGCCCGGGCCCTGGCCGACAAGATAGGCGTCGTAGATGTTGCGTCCACCCATCTGGAAGGGCCGCGAGTCAATATAATGGCCGTCCTGGAAGGTGGCGTTGACGGTGGCGTTGAACCGCACGTCCGGCTGGTAGATCGCCTCCAATTCCAGTCCGCGCACCACGATGTTGTTCTTTCTGCCGCCGAGCGAAACCCGGGAGCGCGTCTGATCAAAGTAGGCGGCGCCGGCGAAGAGCTTGTTTTCCAACAAGCTGAACTTCGCGCCGATTTCCGCCAGCTTGCTCAGGTTGCGAAAGTCCTCGGGGTTGATGACGCCGTCGGGGTCGTTGAGAATGATGCCGCCGCCGGTG
>JBMSWZ010000318.1:0-2890 GCA_049425105.1 Cephaloticoccus sp. | reverse complement strand
GGGGGGGGGGGGGGGGCGGGGCCGCGGGCGTGGGCGCGCCCGAGGTCTTCGCCATCAGTGGCGACGAACACGAGGTGCACCTCACGCTCCTGCGCTCCTGCCCCTTCGCCCACCACGACCCCAAAATCCTGCCGCCCAAGCTCGAGCACTACGCCTGGGTTGACCAGGGCGAACACGTTTTCTTCCTGCGGTTTTTCCCCGCCGGGGCGGTGACCGCCGCCACGCTGGATCACCACGCCTTGCACCTGCAGCAACGGCCGGTCGCCGCCGATCTCACGCGGGGCATGCCCTGCCGACCCTTCCGCGAGCAGACGGACTGGCCGGCCTGAGCCCGCAGCTTGGCGCCAATGAACTGGCCCCGGGTGCGGGCATGGCCAAACCTTGGTAGTTAAGCCCCGTTCCCCTTGGTCAGACTGGCGACCGCCCGCCGAAAATCCGCGAGCTCGAAGGGTTTCGACAGGCACTGCTTGCCGTGTCGCCTCAGGAAATCCTCGAAGGCTTCGTTGACGACGTCGCCGCTCATGAACAACACCCGGCGCGCCATTGCCGGGTCCATGCCCACGATCTGCTCAAAGAGCTGCAGCCCATGCATGCCGGGCATTTTCCAATCGGAGATCACCAGGTCGAAGCTGACCCGCCGCATGGCATCGATCGCCTTTTCCCCGCCGGGTGGCGGTCGCCGCCTAGTCCGCCGCGAGCAGGCGGCGGTTGGCCTCGATCAATTCCCGCCAGTCTTCCGCGGACGGCGCCTGGGCGGAAAGCAGGGCCACACCGAACGCGAGGTTCGCAGCAACTCCGCGCCAGAGACTGGGGATGGTTCGCGCCACGGGGAAGACTCCGGCGGAACCATAAGCCGGCGTCCCTACCTTGCAAGACCGCGGAATCCTCCCCGCCGGGTGGCGGTCGCGGCCTAGTCCGCCGCGAGCAGGCGGAGGAATTCCGCCTCGTCGATCACGGTCACGCCCAAGGCCTGGGCCTTCTCGAGTTTCGAGCCCGCCTCCGCCCCCGCAAGGACGTAGCAGGTCTTCTTGCTCACGCTGCCGCTGACCTTGCCGCCCTCGGCCTCGATCTTCGCCCCCGCTTCGTCGCGGGTCATGGTCGGCAGGGTGCCGGTAAGCACGAAGGTCTTGCCGGCAAAGCGCGTGCCGGTGGGCGCAGACGCCGTCGGCGCGACGGGGTCAAAGCCCAGCTCGCGCAATTCACGCACCACCGCGGCGTTCTCCGGCTTCGCAAAGTGCGCGAGGATCGCCTGCGCCATCGTCTCGCCGATGCCGTTGATCACCGACTCCTTCTTGCCGACGATGAAGTCCTCGTATTTCGCGCCCGCGAGCGCCTTAAGGCTGCCGAAATGCTTGGCCAGGTCTTTCGCCGCCGCCGCGCCGACATGCGTGATGCCGAGGCCGTGGATCACGCGCCAGAGCTCGGCCCGCTTGCTCGCCTCGATGGCGGCGAGGAGGTTGTCGGTGGATTTCTCCACGCTCTTGCCGAGGGTAAGAAGTTCATCGCGCTGCAACCGGTAAAGGTCCGCCACCCCGCGCACCCAGCCTTGGTCGACCAAGGTGTCCACCATCGCCACGCCGAGGCCGTCGATGTCGAGGCAGCCTTTGGAGGCGAAATGCTGCACGCGCCGGCGCACCTGCACCGGGCATTCGTGATTGGGACACCGCAACGCCACCTCGCCCTCCAGCTGCACCACCGGCGTGGCGCAGACCGGGCAGGCCGCGGGAAACGCGTAGGGCGCGCACTCCGGCGGACGCTTCGCGAGGTTCACGCCGAGCACCACCGGGATGATCTCGCCGGCTTTCTCCACGTAGACGTGGTCGCCGATGCGGATGTCCTTGCGCGCAATCTCATCGCGGTTGTGCAGGGTGGCGCGCGACACCGTCGTGCCCGCCAGCTGCACCGGCGCCAGCTCGGCCACCGGCGTCAGCACGCCGGTGCGTCCAACCTGGATCGTGATGCCTTGGAGCAGCGTCTCGGCGCGCTCCGCCGCAAATTTGTAGGCCATGGCCCAGCGCGGCGCCTTACTTGTGCTGCCCGCATCGCGCTGCAGTTTGATCGGGTCGAGTTTCACCACCGCGCCATCGGTCGCGTAGGAAAAATCGTGCCGCATGCCGTCGAGTTCCTGCACGGCCGCCCAGACGGCATCGATGCCCTGCGCGCTCCAGACTTTCTCGACAGTCGGGAGGCCCCAGCGGCGCACCAAGGCGTGAAATCCGCTATGGGTTTCGCCGGCTGCACTCGCCGGTTCGCAGTAACCGAGGCCGTAAAGCACGATTTCCAGCCGACGCGCCGCGACCTCGGCGCGGTCCAGCAACTTCAGGGTGCCGGCGGCGAGGTTGCGGGGATTGGCGTAGGGCGGCGCGCCTTCCTCCTCACGCTCGGCATTGATGCGCGCAAATTCCGCCAAGGTCATGAAGACCTCGCCGCGGATCTCAATGACGTCCGGGATCGGGGCGTCGGGCCCGGCCTTCAGCTGGTCCGGCAAGGTCTTGATCGTGCGGATGTTCACGGTCACGTCGTCGCCCTCCACCCCGTTGCCGCGGGTCACCGCGCGCACCAACTTGCCCTGTTCGTAGGTCAGGCTGACAGCCAGGCCGTCGACCTTGGGTTCCACCACGTAGTCGAGCGCCTCGCGCTCCAACACCCGGCCCAGCCGGGCGTGAAATTCCCGCAGCTCCGCCTCCGAGTAGGTGTTGTCGAGGCTCTGCATCGGCTGCCGGTGCCGGTAGGTCTCAAAGCCCTCCGCCCGGTCATCACCCACCTGCGCCGTCGGCGACTCCGCCGTGGCAAATTGGGGAAACTCCGCCTCCAGGTCCGCCAATTCCCGCTTCAGCGCGGCGTAGTCAAAATCACTGATCTCCGGCTGCGCCTGCCGGTGGTAAAGCTC
>JBMSWZ010000317.1:0-2893 GCA_049425105.1 Cephaloticoccus sp. | reverse complement strand
GCTGTATATCTCGGAGACCTCGACCCCGCGGCTGCGTGGTGGTCTTGGCACCATGTATCAACTTGCGATTGTCGCAGGGAGCGTGACCGCGCCGTTCGTGTCGTATCTGATCGTGCAGTGGGCGCCGGACGCAACTGCCTGGCGCTGGATGTTCGCGTCCGAGTTGCTGCCGGTTGGCGTCTTCGTAGTGCTGTTGTTCTTGCTGCCAGAGAGTCCTCGCTGGCTGGCCGGACGCGGACGGACCGCTGAAGCGCTGCAGGTGCTGACCCGGGTGGACGGTCCGGATTTTGCCAAGGAAGAGATGGAGCAGATTCAACACGCCCTCAACGAGGAATCCGGTCGTTTCTCGGACTTGTTTGCTCCGGGGGTTCGCTACGCACTCCTGATCGGGCTGCTCCTCGCTTTCTTCAACAACTGGACTGGCTGGAGCGTGATTGGCGGGTATATTCCCATGCTCTTCGAAGCGTCCGGGATCAAAGACCGGGGAATGGCATTCCTCCAATATGCTGTGACTTATGGCTTCATGGGCTTGGTCACAGCAGTGGCCTGCTTGACCGTTGATCGGTTGGGGCGGCGTCCCCTCTGGATGGTCGCCTGTGCCCTGATGACCGTCGTGACGTTGCTGACGGGTGCGGTATTTTACTATCACCTTAGCGGATGGCCGGTGCTCGTGGTTATTCTTCTCTGCACCGTGCCGCACGGGTTGGCGCTCGGTCCGTTGCCATGGCTCATGATGTCCGAAATCTTCCCAATCCGTCTTCGCGGCCGCGCCGTGTCGCTCACCACCGCGTTCCTCTGGCTAACCATCTTCGCCGGCGCACAGCTGTTTCCCTTGATGAGCGAATACTCCGAAAAGAAGCTGGGATCGGTCGCTGGAGTATTCTGGCTGTTTTCAGCGATATGCATTTTCGGGTTTCTGTTTGGATGGCGTATGTTGCCAGAAACCAAGGGGAGGACACTTGAGGAAATCGCCGCATCATGGAGGAAACGATGAGCCGCAATAATGGCATATCAGGAAGCATCGGGCGGCAGAGTCGCCGTGAGTTTTTGCACGGGCTGGGCAAAGCTGCCGCGTGGTCCTGCCTCGCCGGATTGCCGGTTGCCGGTCGAGGGGAGGAGGGTTTCCCGACCATGACCAAGCGCGTCCTGTTGGACGTCTTGAGGGCCGTCGGCAAGCCGGCGCGAGTAGTGTCCCTGCCGGATGGTACTGAAGTCATCGTGCTGCCGTATGGGGGGCGGGTGCTTGGATTGTTCGCCCCGGGCAGCGAGGAGAACTTCTATTGGACGAATTCCGTCCTCCGGTCTCCAGAGACGGCTTTGGCGTTTTATCGCAGTTCCGAGTGGCACAATTCCGGGGGCGACCGCACTTGGCTAGCGCCGGAGGTGGATGTGTTTCTCCCAAACTTTCCTGCTCGAGACAACTACTTCCAGCCACGCGAATTGGATCCGGGCCGCTACGAGATTTCCGGAGAAGGCTCTAATATACGTCTCACCAATCGGCTCAAGCTCAAGTTGTCTCGCTCCCAAAAGGAGATCGAATTGGAGATCGCGAAGTCGTTTGCGCCCGCGCCAAATCCGCTGCGCCACGAACACGGCTACATGACGACGGATGTAGAATACGCAGGCTATACACAGCACACGTCGCTCGACATCGTGGGAGGCGACACCGCCAACCCTGTGGGTCTTTGGAACCTGGTCCAGATGCCGCACGGCGGGGAACTCCTTATCCCCACGTTCAGTCGCGTCGAACCAAAGCTGATATTTGGCAATATCCCCGCAGCGGACCTCTTGGTCGAGGATCGCCTCGTCCGCTACCGGATGCGCCAGCGCGGCGAGCACAAGATTAGTCTCCGCGCCGTGGCGATGACCGGGCGGGTCGGATATCTGTTCGAACAGGGCGGGCGCTGGGCTCTGATCGTCCGCAACTTCGCCGTCAACCCATCCGGTGAATACGTGGATGTGCCTTGGGACAACCCCGAAGACTTCGGTTACTCGACCCAGGCCTGCAACGTGAACAGCGGCTTGGGCCAGTTCAGCGAACTCGAATATCACATTCCCGCCATCGGCGGCGGCACCGGTCGGCAGCGTTGTGACGACACCGCACAGGTCTGGGCTTTCTGCGGCTCCCGGACGCGCATCCTCATGATCGGTCAGTTGCTTGTTACGGGGCGAGAATTTTCCCTTTAGCTTACAAACACCACTCACCACATACCTTTTGATGAACGTAAACCTCCAAGGCCAAGTTGCCCTCGTGACCGGAGCCGCCGGCGGCATCGGTCAGTCCATTGCCAGCACATTCGCGGCCAACGGGGCCCGCGTGGTTTATGCCGACATCAACATTGACGCGGCACGCCAATGCGCGGGGCGAACACCCGGTGCGATTGCCCTGCGCATGGACGTCACCAACGAGGCGGAGGTCGAAGCCGTCATGGCCGAGACGCTGAAACAATTCGGGAGGCTCGACATTTTGGTGAACAACGCCGGGATCAATACTATGACCCATCGGGTGAACATCGATCAGTTTCCGACCGAAGAATGGGATCGCATCTTACGGGTCGACCTGACCGGGCTGTTTCTCGTCAGCAAGGCAGGGGCGAAACTCATGCTGCCGCGCCGATCCGGCCGCATCATCAACATCTCCTCCGTGCTCGGCATCGTCCCGGCAAGGCTACAGTCGCCGTTCGTCGCGGCGAAGGCGGGCGTGATCAATCTAACGCGTTCGATGGCCTTGGAGCTCGGCTCGCAGGGGATCTTGGTGAACTGCATCGCGCCGGGTTCGATTTTGACCGAGGGCACGAAGCAATTGTTCTACGGCACGGATGGAAAGTTCAGTGATCGCGTGCAGGCCATGCTTGCTCACATCCCTTTGGGTCGCACAGCCTCCTGTGATGAG
>JBMSWZ010000316.1:0-2906 GCA_049425105.1 Cephaloticoccus sp. | reverse complement strand
CGGCGGTCTGGTGGGAAACCTCAAAGACGCCGGCTGGGCCACGGCGGTCAGCGCCGGCATCTGGGAGCGCACCCCGAACTACGGCTCGCTCTTTGTGACGGTCGACCTGACGCCCGCGGGCGAGACGGCGCACCAGCAGGTCCTCGAAACGGTTTTCGCCTACATCCGCCACCTCAAAGCCTCGCCGTTCCCGCAGGCGTTTTACGCCGACCAGGCGCGCATCGCGGCTTTGACGGAAACCTACACCGATCGCGGCGAAGGCTCCGCCCTGGCCACGCGCCTCGCCAACCTCGCCCTGTTCTACCCGCTCGAGATCGCCGAGCGCGCGCCCTACGTCTGGGCCGGCGCCGACGAGCCCTCCTACCGCCGGCTACTCGCCGCACTCACGCCCGACAACATGATCGTGACGCTCGCCGCCAAGGGCGTGCCGACGGAGCACACCGAGGAAATCTACGGCACGCGTTACGGTTACACCGAGGACACCGGCGCGGCCTACCAAGCGCTGCTCAACCCGCCGTCGGTCGCCGGCTTCGCACTGCCGGGTGAAAACCCCTTCATGCCCACGCGCACCCAACTGATGGCCGAGCGGCCGCTGCCGCTGATCCAAGAGCCCGGGCTCCGCCTCTACTACGCCCAGGACGTCGAGTTCGAGCGCCCGCAGACCACGTTGATCTTCCGTTTCGTCGCGCCATCGGCCCTGGCCAGCGCCGACGCCGACGCGTGGCTCACCCTTTACGGCGCCTGCCTGCAGGACGCCTTGGAAGCCGCCTCGGGTGAAGCCGCCCTTGCCGGCGTTTCCCAGAAGCTGGCCATCGGCGTGGACGGCTTCAACCTGACCGTCACCGGATTCGGCGACTCGCCCGCGCGCTTCGCCCAGCATGTCGCCTCCACCCTGCTCGACTTCGAGGTCACGCCGGAGCGTTTCACCGCCCTGCAGGAGCGCACGCTGCGCGACCTGCGCAGTTATCCGCAGACGGAGGCCTTCCGGCTTGCCCGCGACCGGGCCAACGCGGCCCTGCGCGAATTCTTTTACCTCCCGGGGGATCAAGTCGAACGCACGGCCGCGGCCACCTGGCCCGCGGTTCGCGATTTCGCCCGTCAGTTCTTCGCCCGCGGCACTATCGAGGTGATGGCCCACGGTCACCTGACCGCAGATGACGCGGTCAAGGCCGCCCGCGGTTTCGCCACCGCGATCGGCGCCCAGCCGGCCGCGGAAGCCGAGCTCGTGCGCCCGCGGCACCTCGCGCTTGATTCCGGCGAGACCGTGATCGACGCCGGTCCGACCGCCGGCGGCAACTCCGCCTACTGGGCGCTTTACCTGCTGCCGGAAGACAGTCCGGCCCTGCGCGCGGCTTCTACCGTGCTGGGACGTTTCATCTCGGAGCCGTTCTACACCGAGCTGCGCACGAAGCAGCAGCTCGGCTACATCGTGGGCTCCGGGGCCTCGGCCTCCAATCGCCAGGCGCTCCAGCTGTTTGTCATCCAGTCCAGCGGCTACGGCCCGGACGAACTGCGGCAACGGGCGGAAACCTTCCTCGCGCAGCTCGAAACCGACCTCGCCGCTCTCTCCGACGCGGACTTCGCCACGCTCGTCGCGGGCGTGCGTTCGTTGTTCGAGGAAAAGCCCAAGAGCATCGAGGAAAAGGCCGAGCGCTTCTTTGCCCTCGCCTACAACTACGACGGCGACTGGGAACGGCGCGTCGAATCGCTGGCCGCGCTCGACCGCCTGACCAAGGCGGACGTGCTCGCGCTGGCGCAGGCCTCGATCAACGCCGAGACGGCGCGACGCATCATCGTGCTCTTGTCTGGCGAAGGCCACCCGGCGAGCGCGGCGGAGCCGACCTTCACCGATCGCACGGCCTGGAAGACCGGCGAAACCTACCGCTGATCACCTCTCTTGGCGGGCGGTGCGCAGCGCCTGCTGCACCGCCTCAACGAGGGCCGGGCGGGTCATCGGCTTGCTGAGCAGGCGCACATCCGGGATGCGCTCCATGCCGGTGATCTCGCTGAGCGCCAGCGCCGCCAGCCCGGGCCGGGCACGACGGGCGACTTCGATCAACTCGATGCCGTCCATGCCCGGCAGACCCAGGTCGGCGATGACCAACACGACATGGTTTTCGGCCGACTGGAGGCAAGGCAGGGCCTCGTCGGCATTGGCCGCGGCGATCACTTGGTGGCCCTCGGACTTGAGGAGCAGCATCAGGGTGTTGCGCACCATCTCCTGGTCCTCGACGAGCAGGATGGTCGGCTGGGGCTCGCCCGCCTCGCCCACCACCTCATGCCCGAAATCATCCACGCATACCTTGTGAATGACTTCGCGAAACATCTGGTGGTCTTCGACGATCACGATCCGCATGCGGCTTTCGTTGGGTAAAAGCCCAGGCATAACAACAGGCAAATGGCTCTGCCCCAGAGGGTAAAACCCCAGGGTATTCGGGGAAACAAAGCCCGCCATCCGCCCGTCGCGCGCCTCGTCGCAAACGTCCGCGGATTGGACGCAAATTCCCGGGTTTCGGGCGCAGTCTCGTCCGGGGTCCGCAAATTTCGACCCGGTCGCAGGCGGGCGGGAAATTTTCGCCGCCATTGGCGGCTTCGCCAAAAAAACGCGGGCCCGGCGGAAGAATTTCCCGGTTTGCATCTCCATGAATAGGTGAAACGTTTCCCAATGCAGATGCCGCGCTTGTTCGTCATCCTCTTTGTCTTGCTCGCCGGACTTGATTCCGCCGCCCGCGCGCAGGTCGAGGCTTCCCTCGTCGCCGCCGAATCCTCCATCCAGCCGGGGCGCCCGTTCACGGTCGCCTTGCGCCTGCAACATGACCCGCACTGGCACACGTATTGGCTGAATCCCGGCACGGGCCTGAAGACCGAGTTGCAGTGGGACCTGCCCGCCGGTTTCACCGCCGGCC
>JBMSWZ010000315.1:0-2910 GCA_049425105.1 Cephaloticoccus sp. | reverse complement strand
TTCAAGATCACCGTCACCGAGCCTCCCCCGCTGGTCCTCGAGGACATGGAGATCGAGGCCACCCAACTCGACCTTACGGCCGTCCGGGCGGTTGAGCTTTCCACCCGGCCGAATACCCCGGTTTCGCAGAAGGTGCCGAGCCACGAGGACTTCATGGCCCTGAGCGACCGCGTCGGGCTCAATCCCCCCAAGGTAGCCTTCGTCCTCGACGACGCGGGCAAGCCCGCGCACGGCACCGCCCGCCTCGATCGCGAAACCGGCGAGCTGACCTATGCGCCCCACCCGGGCTACATCGGGGAAGATTCGTTCAGGTATTACACCGTCGACGAGGCCAACCCCCAGCTGGGGGTCGAGAACCGCGTGAATGTCACGATCGAGCCGATCCGGCAGGCGAAGCACCTCCAGGCCGACCGTTCCAGCAGCCGGCAGGTCGACCTCGTGTTTGTGATCAACAATTCGCCCTCAATGGCGGCCCACCAGGCGCGCCTGGCCGCGAGCCTGAACCGTTTTCGCCAGCTCTTTGACACCCGCCAGCTCGACTACCGCATCGGCGTGCTCACCACCGACTTCGTCAATGCCGATCCGGGCGTGGCGCGCAGCCGGCAGGCGTATTACAAAAAGGTGCGCTCCAGCCAGCTTGACGACGCCGGTGCCCCCGTGCTCGACCGCTCGGGCCGGCCCAAGACCACGACGAAGCGCGTGGCGAGCAACGGCGAACTCGTGACCCTGCCGCAGATGGCCGAACCGTGGGTCAACCCGGCAACGCCGGACGGGATTTTCTCCGAACTCGTCAAGATCGGCACCAACGGCGACAGCAACCGCACGGCCTTCACCGCCGTGTATAACTTCGTCGCCAACTTCTACCATGACCGCCACGCGTTACTGCGCCCTGAAGCCACCACCATCGTGGTCTTCTTCATGGATGAAGAGGAAACCCGCATGGCCGTCTGGGCCGAGGGCCGGAATGGCGAGCGCAAGGCCGAGTGGCAGGAGCGCGGCACGCTGCCCGACCTGATCGCCGCCTACAACCGGGACCATCCGCGCGACCGCCAGACGCTCGACGGCTACATCAACTACTGGGTCATCCGCCCCTTCGTCATCGCGAAGGGCAACCAACGCGGCAAACTCGAGATCAACGCCGTCGTTTCCCCCGACAACCGCTCGCACCGGCGCGCCGCGGAGCTCACCGGCGGCACCGTGCTGAACATTGAGAGCGACTTTTCCACCGCCCTGGCCGCGATGGGCGACCGCATCGCCGACACCGTGGCCGTGGCGCTTGATCCCCTGCCCGTTGGATCAACCCTCTATCAGAAGAGCGTGCGCGTCCTCGTTGACGGCAAACCTGTGGCCGCTGACGCCGACAACGGCTTCACATACGACGCCCGCTCCCACCGCATCGTCTTTCACGGCGCGGCCAAGCAGCGCGCATTCGCCGCCAAGATCGACATCACCTACGAGGAACACCGCTGAAGCAGGCTGGATTCCGATTCAGAGGAATTCAGACGCCAAGAAGTATGAACTCCGGTTTAGTGGCTTCCAGGCTTCTGAATTCTACATTCTGGCGCCGTGCTTCAGGCTGGGAGAACAGCACCCCGCTGAACCCATATTCGCATGATGGGCGCCAACTCAGTTGCCGGCGAGACGCCAGCGCTCCTGGCTTCTAAATTCTCCTCCGCGACTCTGCGCCTCGGCGTGAGACCCTCCGGGCGAACGCTCACTTGTGGTCCCAAGGCAGGTGGATCGCCAGTTTCGGCTGTTTCCACACCTGATAGACATCGAACATTTTGCCCGGGTTGAGAATACCCTTGGGGTCGAGCGCGCGCTTGACGGCCTGCATCGCCGCCACCTGCGCGGGCGGATGCTGGATCCGCAGGAACGGCGTCTTCGCGAGTCCGATGCCATGCTCACCGGAAATCGCCCCGCCCATGGCCACGACCTTTACCATCAGTTTCGCCACGGCCGCCGCGGCGCGACGCGACTCGCCGGCGTCGGCGCGGTGGAACATGATGTTCACGTGCAGATTGCCGTCGGCCAGATGACCGAAGGTCGGAATCGCCAACCGTGACGAGCGCTTCAGGCCTGCCAGGAATCGCATGAACGGGCCGTAGGCACGCATCGGGATGACAATGTCTTCGTTGAGCTTCGTGTCACCGAGCTCGAACATGGCACCGGAGCACTTGCGCCGCACGGCCCAAAGTTCCTCGGCCTCGGCGCGGGGGCGGGCCGCCCGATGGGCCAGCGCCTGCTCTCGGGCCCACGCCAAGACTTCGCGCGAGGTTTCCTTCACTTCGCTGGCCGTGCCGGCCAGTTCCAACAAAATGACGGCGCGATTGGTTTGCCCGGCAAACACCGGGCGGCCGGTGGCACGTTCCGCGCACAGCACGCTTTCCCGGTCCAAGAATTCACAAATCGCCGGCTGCACGCGCCGGCGAAACAGCGCCTTGCCCGCGGCCACGGCGGCCGCCTCGTCGGCAAACGCGGTCAGCAGCGTCCAGCGCGCGGCGGGCGCCGGCACCAGCTTCAGCACCGCGCCAGTAACGACTCCCAGCATGCCTTCGCTGCCAATCCACAAGTCGCGCAGGTTGAACCCGGCCGCGAACTTCTTCGTCGCCGTGCCCCCCGCCACGAAATAGCCCGTCGGCAAAAAGCCGCGCAACGCGATCACGAAATCCCGCGTCACGCCGTATTTGCCGCCGTGCATCCCGCCCGCGTTGCATGCGATGTTGCCCCCGATCGTGCAGTATTCCTTCGAGGACGGATCCGGGGGATAAAACCAGCCCGCCCTTTCCGCCGCCCGCTGCACGTCGGTATTCCTGGCGCCGGCAAGCACATGCGCCATGCCCGCCTCCGCGTCGATGCGGATGCGTTTCAGTTTCAGCATGTCGATCACCCAGCCGCCGGCCACCGGCG
>JBMSWZ010000314.1:0-2914 GCA_049425105.1 Cephaloticoccus sp. | reverse complement strand
CCCCTCACTGCGTCCGGCCAAGGGGGACGCGCAGGTCCCTCTGCGCGTCCGCTCGAACCATCGGCACAGGGACGTGCCGATCCACCTGACGCACGCGTCCTGAAGGCAGAAAGGCTCACGCAGAGCCGCCAAGCCGCAGCGGAGAATTCAGAAGGCACGAATCCATTCCTGGTTTCCTGGCTTCTGAATTTCCCCCAGTTTTCTCCGCGTCTTCGCGCCTCTGCGTGAGACGCTCAACCCACAAAAACGCCCGACCTCGCTTGGAGGCCGGGCGGGAAATCTAACTACACTATCGTTGCGCTTACTCCTTGGGGTAACCCTCGAAGTGCTTTGGGTCCTCAGGATCCTGGTAGCGGGTCGTGTAGGTCTTGTTGCTCGCCGCCAGCTTGAGGAACTTGTCGACCGGGACGATTTCGATCGGGCCTTCGAGCTGCTTTGTGACTTCGACGAGGCTGTTCACGTCGTTCGACTCGCGCACGTGCACCAGCAGGAAGTAGGGCCGCTTGGCGTTGAGCGCGATGAGCTCGTTCAAGTCGGCCGCCACCTCGTCGCGCGGGCGGCGCGGGTCGATGTAGTAGTCATAGGAAATCATCGGGCGGCTGTCGCGCAGGTCGCGCGTGCGGGCCGGGCCATAGCCGTTGATGAACCCGATGACGTCCGGAAACTCCCGGTAATACGCGTCCACGGTTTCTTTCGTGAGGTCGGCGTTGCCCACGTTGCCATCGGCCGCGGTGTTGTCCATGATCTCCATGATGTGCTCGTCGAGCAATGCCATGAGCGCCCGGGCGCGCTCCATCAGGATGGGAAAGCGGTCGGCCGGGATGCTGTTGGGATACATGTAGCCCGGGCCGGAGAGGCCGCCGATGAAGTAGTCGTTCGGCGTGGCCGACTCATGGAAATACTCCAGTGCAGCGGGCGAAAACTCGGTCCAGTTCATCGTCACCTGCCAGCCGAAGGGCAGCTTGCCGCGGCCGGGCTTGGTCCACACGCCGATGCCGATCGAGTCGGACTGCACGAAGGAGATGTAAACCTTCTCCTCCGCGGTCAGCTTGGCGTCGAGCGGCACGCTGTGGTTGTTAGTGAACTTGAAGCCGGGCGTGAACGTGAACTGGTTGTTGAAGCTCAGGTTCGGCAGATTGTGGAGACCCTCCATGCGGAGGCCATACATCGAGAGCAGCGTGGTGTATTGCTCCTCGGTGTCCTTGGCATACGAGTGCCAGCCGAAAACGTAGCCGCCGGGCGTGAGCTCGGAGAAGATCCTGCGCGTCAACGCGAGTTCCGCAGCGTGCGCCGGGTTGTCAATGTTGGCAGAGAGGTCGTGGAAGAACATCTTCTGTTCGACGCCCCAGTCCGCCATGCCGGGCATGCGCACGGCGCCGGCGTGGCCGCCCATGAGCATGACGCGGTCCTTGGCGCAGCGGTCCCAATACTTGTCGTAGGCATCCTGGTAGATCTCGGCGTCCGTCTGGCCGGTGTAGCGGCCGCGCAGGTCGTCTAACTGCTTCAAGCCGTGCCGCTCGACCAACGGAATCAGTTCCTCCGACACCACCACGACGTCCTCGATACCGGCGATGGTGAACGCGACGTTGAGCGAGGCGCCCACGGTCTTGTCCCAGACGACGTAGCCCTTGGCGGCGGAGGCGAACTTCGCCAGCGCCTCGTCGGCGGACTTCAACTCGTGCCATTGCACGCCGTGCTTGCGGGTGTAGAAGTCGAACAACGGCCCGGTGATCTCCCATTGGTAGTCCGGCGGATGCACGATGTAGAGCTGCGGGCCGTGGCGGTTGGCGAGGCCCTGGAGGCTGACGAGCAGCGCTTTTTCCGGGAGCCCGCCGGCGATGCGCCAGTCGAGGTCAAAATGCATGAACGACGCTTCGACGCCGTAGTTTTTGCCCGTCTCCGGTTGCTCCGCGGCGCGCAGCGCCGGGGCGGCCGCACCGGCGGCCAGGGTCAGGAACAGGAAGGTGCGTTTCAGCAGGTTCATTGGGCGGTCTCCTCCGTGACTTTGTTAAACACATAGACCAGCGGACGCGGGCGGGACGAATGCAGCTCGATCACGGTGAGCCGGTTGCCGAGTTCGCTGACGCGGAATTCCGAGGTGATCCGCATGATCACGTCACCTTGCGAAACCTCCACCGGCGTAAACACCTCCGTGCGGAGCGTGCGGCCGCCGTCGATCCACTCGGCCGTGGCTTCGGTCACGCCGTGCTTGGCGGGGTAAACCGCCATGTGGCGCTGCTCGACGCGGAAAAAGTCGTCCAGTTTCACGGGGCCGGCGGTGTCAACGACGTTGGTCGCCTCCTTGATCGTGCGACGCCATTGCATGATGTAGGTGATCGCCACCTTCGAGCCGTCGCGGGCAACCACGAGGTCCATTTTCTGCCAACCGTCGAGCGCGGTGCTCACGGCCGGATCGAGGCGCCAGCGGCCCTCGATTGAGGGCTGGGCTGCGGCCGCCGCGGCGAGGCCCGCCGCGATCAGTACACACAGCAGGATACGTTTGAATGCAGTCATCATAAAGGAAGGCGCATTCAACCCCCCGGCCCGCGGCACTGTCCACGCGTTTCGGCTGAAAATTTCCGATTATTCAGCCGGCTTAACGACCCCAGTCAGCGTGAACTCCTCGCGGTCGTGGTAGAGTTGCCGGATGCGGGTGCCGGGGGCCAGCCGCGAGAGCACGGAGCCCGGCGCGCGCAGTTCGCGCAGCAACGCCAGCGGATCGACGCGGCCGAACTTCAAGTTCACCACGAAACGCCGGCACCACCCTCGCGCCAGCCAAGGCTCCACAATGTGCCGCAACACATGATGCGGCTCCTCCACCAGATCGCAAAACAACCAGTCGCAAACCGCCGCGCGGTTTGCCCCCTCCGCAGCACCGGCGAAGGAGGGCACATAACGAAACGCGTCCTCCCGC
>JBMSWZ010000313.1:0-2914 GCA_049425105.1 Cephaloticoccus sp. | reverse complement strand
TGAAGAGACGTTGAAGCATGGGGCAGTTTTGTCTTTCTCGTTCTCTTGATCCTGATCTTTTTCGCGGGGTAAAGTCTGCCGGTAAGATTTCGATAACGAGAACGATTACGAGAAAGATTGCGACGCTTCCATGCCCATCCTCGATGCCCATATGCACCTTTATCCCCCGGAGGTGAACCGCGATCCGGCGGGCTGGGCGGCGGCGAATGGCGAGGCGCACTGGGCGACGCTGTGCACGCGGGTCCGCAAGAATGGCCGGCCCGTGCAGGCGTTTCCATCTGTGGACGAGCTGCTGCGCGGCATGGATTCCGCCGGGATTGAGCGGGCTTGGTTGCTCGGGTGGTATTGGGAGCGGCCATCCTCCTGCCAAATGCAAAACCGTTTTTATGCCGCGTGCATCGCGCAGCACCCGGACCGGCTGAGCGCCTTCGCAACGGTGCATCCGGGCGAGGGTGAAGGGTCGATGGGGATCGACCTGCAGTGGGCGCGGGATCACGGGTTGACCGGTTTGGGGGAGCTCTCGCCGCATTCGATCGGCTGGGCGCTTGACGCTCCTTCGTGGCAGATGGTGCTGGCCAAGGCCGCGGAGTGGAATTGGCCGGTCAATCTGCATGTCACCGAGCCGGAGTCGCGGGACTACCCCGGAAAAGTAACCACGCCACTGGCAGACTTTCGCACTCTGGCGCGGGCTCATCCCAAGGTGCGTTTCATTCTCGCCCACTGGGGCGGTCGACTGCCGCTGGTTTCCGCGGAGGAGGTGCCGGCCAATGTGTGGTATGATACCGCGGCGTCACCGTTGCTTTATCCGCAGTCGTTTTGGCGCGAGTTCATCGCGCGGGTGGGAGCGGACCGGGTGCTGTTCGGCTCGGATTTCCCGCTAAATCTCTATCCTGCGATTGATGCCGTCCCGGAGCTGAGCCGGCTGGTGGCCGAGGTGCATCGCGCGGAATTGTCGGCAGCGGACCTGCGGGCGATCCTGTGGTACAACGCTGGTCGGGGTTTGGCCCGCGAGTGAGCGGGAATATTACGCGGAGTTGGCTCGCGCGGGGGACGTCCAGGGCTCACCTTGGCTTCGTGCGTCTCGTTTTGATCTCCCTTCTTGCCTTGGCCCTGCTGTCGGCCGGTTGCCGGCGGCCCGAGCCGGCGACCTCGCCTTTGCGCAAAGTCGTTTTTCAGACCGACTGGTTCCCACAGGCGGAGCACGGCGGGTTTTACCAAGCGCTGGCGCGCGGCTACTATGCGGACGCGGGACTCGACGTGGAGATCCTGCCCGGCGGCCCCGGGGCCGCCATCAAGATCAAGGTGGCGAAGGGGGACGCGACCTTCGGCATGCAGCGCACGGATGATACCGCGATGGCGGTGGCAAACGGCCTGCCCTTGGTGGCCGTCGCCGCGACGATGCAGCACGATGCCGAGGCGTTGCTGATCCATGCCGACAGCCCCGTGCGCGATTTTTCCGATCTCGACGGGCGGACGATCATGGCGCCGGTGAGCATGGTCTGGATTCCGTTTATCCAGCAAAAATACGGCATCAAGTTCGACTTGATCCCCACGACCTACGGTTTGGGCGCATTTCTGGGCGACAGAAACTTCATTCAAAGCTGTTTTCTCACCAGCGAACCTTTTCACGCCAGGGAGAAGGGCGTGGCTGTGCGCACGCTGCCGCTGACCGCGGCCGGTTATGATATCTACCAGGCTATCGTTTGTCGCCGCGAGTTGGTGAGGAAAGATTCTGCCTTGGTGCGGGCCTTCGTCGCTGCCTCAGTCCGGGGCTGGCACGATTACCTCGAGGGCGATCCGGCACCAGCGAACGAACTTATCTTGGCCCGAAATCCGAACATGACGGCGGCGCAGCTGGACTATTCTCGCCAGGCTTTGATTGCCCACGCCCTGGTCAGCGGCTTTCCGGAGCGCGGCGAAGCCATCGGCCGCCTTGACCTGGCGCGGGTGCAGCGGGAAATCGACTTGCTGCGCGAGTTTGGCGTCATCGACCAGCCTCTGCGCGCGAGCGAGGTGGCGACCACGGAATTTCTGCCGGGGCCGGAACGCTGAAATCGCTTGGCGCGCCCCGGAGAATGTTGAACCCTTTCCAACATGAACCCTGAAGCGAAACTGGCCGAACTCGGCCTGACCCTGCCCACGCCCCCGGCCGCCGCCGGCAGCTACGTGCCCACTGTGCGCACCGGCAACCTATTGTTTTGCGCCGGCACGATCTGCATGATCGATGGCAAGATGACCCACACCGGCCAGGTGGGGAAGGAGCACACGGTAGAGAGTGGCGCCAAGGCCGCTGAGATCTGCGCCCTCAACACCCTCGCCAACATCAAGGCCGCCGTCGGCTCGCTGGACCAAGTGGCGCGCATCGTGATGGTCAACGGCTTCGTGAACGCGGTTGATGGCTTCGCCGACAGCCCGGCCGTGATCAACGGCGCCAGCGATCTTTTCCTCAAGGTTTTCGGCGAAGTCGGGAAGCACGCCCGCGCCGCCGTGGCCACCAACGGCCTGCCCAAGGGCACCACGACCGAGATTCAAGTGATCGTCGAGCTCAAGGCCTGAGTTTTTTGGGGAACGCTAATCGATGCTGATTCACGCTGATTCCGGAAGCTATGAACCCTTTTGGAAACGATCAGCGCAAATCAGCGCCCATTAGCGTTCTCTCTCAGTCAGTTGCTTACCCCTCACCCCATGAAAAAAATCCTCATTTCGCTCATGTTGCTCTCCGCGACGGTTGTCGCTCAGGCCGCTGACTACCGCATCGCCGTCGTGCCGAAGGGCACCACGCACGAATTCTGGAAATCCATTCATGCCGGCGCCATCAAGGCCTCTCGCGAGCTGAAGGCCGAAGGCATCGAGACCGAGATTATTAGGAAGGGCCCCCTGCGCGAGGATGACCGTGAGCAACAGGTGCAGGTGG
>JBMSWZ010000312.1:0-2918 GCA_049425105.1 Cephaloticoccus sp. | reverse complement strand
GCGGGAACTGAGCTTCGAGTTCGTCGGCGGCCTCAAGATGAGTGACCCCGCCACCACGCCCGTTACCTTCACCCGCGGCCTGCGGACCGACGGAACTTGGGACGTGCAGAATGGCGTCTACGGCGACACCGGCAGCTACGTGGTTTACCTCGGCGGCAACGTCGAATTCTATCCCGACACCGCGACCGGCAAATTCATCAACGCCACGACCGGCCAGCGCACGGACAACCTGCTCGAAGTCCTGCCCAATCGCCCCAACGTCAAAGTCTGGGGCACGGCCCGCGCTGGCATCGGCACCCCGGGCGGCACGTCGCGCTGAACACCCCGCCCGGGGGCATTTCTTGTTTTCCCGCTTCCCCCCGGGGCACGGCTCTGCCAAGGTCACGGCTTTGCCATGCCGCCTGCCGCCGCCGCGACCTCCCTACCCGCTCAAGGGACCACCTATGTCATCGGACACAAGAACCCCGATGCCGACGCCATTTGCTCGGCCATTGCCTATGCGGCCTTCAAGGAACAACGCGGCGACCAGGGCTATGTGGCGGCCCGCTGCGGCAACTCCAACGCCCGGATCGACACCATTCTAAGCCGCTTCAACCAACCGCTCCCGGTTTACCTGAGCGACGTCAGCCCCCGGGTCAGCGACCTCATGATCCGCGAGGTCGTGCATGTCGAGGACGGCGCCACCTGCGCCGAGGCGCTGGAAATGATCGACCGCCACGGGGTCAGCGTGCTGCCGATCACCGACGCCGCACGCCGCATCCGCGGCACCGTTTCCCTCGCGCAGATGGGCGGATTTTTCGTCCCGCACATCAATGAGCCGCGCCAGATGCGCAAGGTGCACACCAGCCTGAACCGCATTGTGCGCTCCCTGCAGGCCACGGTGCTGAACGCGGTCGCCGCCGACCGCCTCGAGGAACTCTATGTGCGCATCGGCGCCATGGATGTCGGCACCTTCTGGAAGATCTCCGAACGCGAAAATCTTCCCGCCTCACAGTCCGTCATCATTGTCGGTGACCGGCGCGACGTTCAGTTGCGCGCCATCGAAATCGGCATCCGCGCTCTGATCATCAGCGGCGGCCTCCCGGTGGACGATGCCGTGCTCCAACTCGCCCGCGAGCACGCCGTCAGCGTCATCTGCAGTCCGCACGACACCGCCACCACCGCGTGGGTCGTTCGCACCGCCGCCACCCTCGACCGCGTGATCGACCGGCAATTCAGCACCATTAGCGCCGACACGCCGCTGGAAGCCGTGCGCAAAAAATTCAGCCCGACCTCGACCCATGCCCTCCTGGTGGCCGACGATCAGGGCGTCCTCCAAGGCATTCTTACCAAGAGCGACCTGCTCAAGTCCGTGGGCACCCGCCTCGTGCTGGTGGACCACAACGAGATGACCCAGGCGGTCAACGGCGCGGAGAACGCCATCATCAGCGAGATCATTGACCACCATCGGCTGGGCGCCCTTAACACCCAGCAGCCGATCCTGTTCATCAACGAGCCCGTGGGCTCAACCTGCACAATCGTCGCCGACCTCTTCCGCCGCGAGGGTCTGACGCCATCGCCGGACCTCGCCGGGATCATGATGTCCGGCCTGATTTCCGACACCCTGCTGCTGAACAGCCCGACCAGCACCCCCAAGGACGGCGTCATTCTCGAGTGGCTCTCGCCCATCGCCAAAGTCGAGCCCCGCACCTTGGCGGACGCGATCTTCAGCTCCGGCTCCGTCATTCTCGCGAGCCCGCCCGACCGGATCGTGCGGTCCGACTTCAAGATCTACGACGAGGAAGGCGTGCGCTTTGCCGTGTCGCAGGTCGAGGAACTCAGCTTTGGCAACTTCTGGGATCACGCCAAGCCCATCGCCCATGCCCTGCAGGAACTCCGCGACCAAGAGGGCCTCGCCTTCGCCTGCCTGCTCGTCACCGACATCAACACCCAGAATTCCCTGCTGCTGGCCAAGGGGGACGCGAGCTTCATCAGCCGCATTTCCTACCCGCACGTCGCCAACGAGGAGGTCTTTGATCTGCCCAGCATCGTCAGCCGCAAAAAGCAACTCATTCCCTACCTCGGGGGCATCCTCCGCGAAATGGCCGCCGACGGCGCCGTTCCCGGCCACTCCTCCGCGCCTTTCGCCAAGTCCCATCGCGGGTAATCCGCTCCGCTTCTGTCATGTCCGACGCCGCCTTGCCTTCCACTCCCAGCGACTTCATCCGCGACATCGTCGCCCAGGACGTCGCCGCCGGCCGCTACACCACCATCGTCACGCGCTTCCCGCCCGAGCCCCACGGCTACCTGCACCTCGGCCTCGCCGTGGAGAACGGCGGACGCTGCAACCTGCGGTTCGACGACACCAACCCGGCGAAGGAGGACGCGCATTACGTGGAAGCCATCACGCGGGACATCCGCTGGCTGATCGCCGGCTGGGCGGACGCCCAGCTCACCTTCAAGCCCAAGGGCGCGGCGCCCGCCGCGCAGACCGTCAACGGTCGCCCGGATCGATTGATGGCCTCCCGCTCCGCTGATGCGCCCGACGCCGAACCCTACGCCGCATCCGACTATTTCGAGGCGCTGTATGACTATGCGGTCGAGTTGATCAAGCGCGGCAAGGCCTACGTCTGCGACCTCAGCCCGGAGGAAACCGAGCAATACCGCGGCACGCCGACCACGGTCGGCCGCGATAGCCCTTGGCGGAACCGCTCCGTCGAAGAGAACCTGGACCTTTTCACCCGCAGGCGCGCCGGCGAATTCGCCGACGGCGCCCGGTCCCTCCGCGCCAAGATCGACATGGCGTCGCCCAACATCTGGCTGCGCGACCCGCTCCTCTATCGCATCCGCCATATCGCCCACCATCACACCGGCGACCAGTGGTGCATCTACCCCCTCTACGACTACGCGCACTGCCTGAGCGACTACCTGGAGGGCGT
>JBMSWZ010000311.1:0-2919 GCA_049425105.1 Cephaloticoccus sp. | reverse complement strand
GCGGCATGAACCGCTGATCGCCGCCGTCATCGCCCCGGCATCGCAAACGCATCGGGCGGCACCGGCGCATTGGCCCGGACGCGCCGCATCCGCGTTTCGTGCAGCAGCTTGCCTTCCGAGGTCACCACCACGCGGTGCGGCATGATGATGCCCGCCACGGGGCGAAAGTCATCGTAGCGGGTCTCGATCGGGATCTCGCGACCAAAGCCAAGATTCCGCACCGACTCCTTGCCCACGATGAAATAGGTCTCCGCGTCGACCAACAGGTAGTAACCGGTGAAATGGCGGCGCGTGACAAACAGTTTGAAGGCCCGCCGGCCATACCAGTCGACCGTCCCGGCATAATCCAGCGTGTAGCCCTTCGCCTCGTAGTTCACGAGCGGGTCGTCAAATTCCGCGTCGGCGGAGAATTCCAGTGAGGCGGACACGGGCAGATAAGTCGGCTTGGGCGGCTCCGCATTCGGATCCATCTGCCACGGCGGGTTCACGCCGTCGGTGGCCTGGATGATGACGCGGTCGTCGGCGCGCGTCTCCATCCAGATCTGGTTCGGACGTTGCGCCCACAGGGTGAACTCTAGCCGCCGGCCGTCGATCAGCACCTCGCCCTCGACGCGCATGGTCTGCAACAGCCCCAACCGCAGTCGCCCGCCGATCGCCTCCTCGTGGATGCGCGCCAGGCTGGCGGCGTCCTCCGCGCGGGCGGCACCGGCAATCAGCAGGGCAAAGACAAGCAGCATCCCACGAACCATGCCTCCACTGTTTCCGGGACTGCGCGCGCCGCAAGCCTCGGCTAAGGTCTTGCGCTCACCGCCGGCATTGTTCTGTTGCCAGTCACCGTGTCGAAGCTCGTGCGCATCCTGTCCGACGTCCACTATGGTGAGCGCGGTTCGCTCGTGCGGAACCTCGCGCAGCTCGCGCCCCTGCTGCAGGGCGCCGACCAGGTCTGGTTCAATGGCGACACCATCGACACCCGGCCCGACCTCGACTCCGGCCACGTGGCCGCAGTGCGGGCCGACCTGGATGCATTTGCCCAATCCCTGCCCGCCGCCGTGCGCTACCTCACCGGCAACCATGATCCGGACATTTCCCGCGACCACTGGCTCGACCAACCGGGCGGGGTTGTGGTGACCCATGGCGACCTCGCGTTCGACAACATCGTGCCGTGGGGCAAGGACGCACCTCTCGCCGCGAAACTGGTCGCCGCCGCGGGCGCCGGCGCCGGCAATCTCGAGGAACTCACCGCCGCCCACCGTCTGGCCTGCGCCGCCATTCCCAAGCGGCAGGCGGCGGTGCGCCAAGGCTGGCGGCACCTGGTGTCCCACCTCACCCACGCCCTCTGGCCGCCGACCCGCCCTTGGGCCATTGTGGATTCGTGGCGCACGTTTCCGCGCCGCGCCGACGCCCTGCTCTCGCAGCACCGGCCCGGGGCGCGCTTTCTCATCAGCGGACACACTCATTGGCCGGGCGTGTGGCGCCGGCCCAGCGGCCTGATCGTCGTCAACACCGGCTCATTTTGCCCGCCTTGCGGCCAGCTGATGGTCGACCTCACCTCCGCACAATTGGTGGTTCGCAAGGTCCGGCGGCATGGATCCGATTTCCTGCCCGGCGACCCGCTGCGCGAATTTGCCCTGACTCCGGACGGAGTTTCCGCATAACCCCGGGGGCATGAGCATGGAATTCGGCTGGTGGAATCGCGATCCCGACCTGGGCAAATACCAGGTTCGCGCCATCGTGCACGGCGGCAACATCGAGTGGAAGCGCCACCAAGGCCACCACACGCCGTGGGATCCGCATGAGCCCACCGACGACGATCGCGAGCGCCTGCTGGCCGAGGCGGAAAAACGCCTGCCGCGCCGCCTGATTACCCAGAAGCAGTTCGACGAGATCAAGCACCTCGCCGCGCGGGCGGGTCCCGGCCGCATCGCCGGCCGCTCGAACTACGTCAGTCCGGATTACTATTACCCGGATCCGAAGTGACGCGGTCCCAGATGAGGCGGAAGGCCGGGCAGAATTGTTCCGGCTCGTCCCTCACCTGCCGCTGCAATTCCGACACGGTCAGCCATCGCCCCGCCTCAATCTCCTCCGGATGGAGCACAAAGGGGCCTTCGTGGCGGACCCGATAAATCCAGCAGAACTCCCATCCGGTGACCGCACAGGCGTTCACGCGAAACCAGCGCTCCGGCGGTTGGTCCAGCCGCACGCCGAGTTCTTCGCCGAACTCGCGTTGGGCCGCGGCGTCATAGTCCTCGCCGGAATCGACGTGCCCCGAGCAGGCCACGGTCCAAAGCCCCGGCGAGGAATCCTTGATCATCGAGCGCTTCTGCAGGAACACCTGCCCCGCGCCGTTGAATACGAAAATATGCACCGCGCGGTGCCACAATCCGCGGGCGTGCACCACCGCACGGCGCTCACGCCCGGTGACCGCGTCGTGCGCGTTGACGACATCAAACCACTCCTCGCCCGCCCCGGCCTTTACATTCCCGTTCATTCGTATCCATTCGTGGCCACCAACGACCAAAAGACCATGCCGAAAATCGATGTAAACAAGGTCGCCGAGATCTTGAAGAAGAACCAGCTCGACCCCGCCGTCCTCCGCCGCGTGCTCGAGGAAATGAACCTCGCGGTGCAGCCCGACCCGGGCGAGGAAGAGAAGCCGCCACCGGTAAAGAAGCAGTTCGTGATCCTCGTGTCCGACCCCGAGGGCAAGCTGCCCAAGGACGATTTTGTCGGCTGGGTCCTGCAAATCCCCGAGGACGACAGCCCGGCCACCACCGCCGAGCGCGTTTTCCGCGCCGCCTACGAGTTCAACGCCAGCAAGAAGGGCCGGCTGCTGCCCGCGACCACGGTGGGCGACGCCATCGAGCACGTCCCGGCCAAGCACTTCAAGGAAGCGAACGCATGGGTGAAAACGAAGACGCC
>JBMSWZ010000310.1:0-2922 GCA_049425105.1 Cephaloticoccus sp. | reverse complement strand
GGGCGCTCCGCAACATGAGCCTGACCCGCGGCTTCGGCCGGGTGGTTCTCGTCTGCGGCCATGGCAGTCGCAGCGCGAACAACCCTTACGCCTCATCCCTGGATTGCGGTGCCTGTGGCGGCCACGCCGGTGATGTGAATGCCCGCCTGGCCGCCGAGACCGCCAATGACCCGCTGGTGCGGGTCCGGCTCGCGGCGCAAGGCATCGATATTCCGGATGACACCTGGTTTGTGGCCGGATTGCACGAGACCACCACTGATCAAGTCGCGCTGCTGGATCTCGACCTGGTGCCCGACTCGCACCGCCAGGAAGTGGCGCGGCTCCAATCCGCCCTCGACGCCGCGGCGGCCGCCGCTCGCCGTGAACGGGCGCAGCGCTTCGGACAAGCCGTGGCGACGGTGGATCGCGACACGACCCGGCGCACGGTCGACGTGTCCGAGGTGCGGCCCGAGTGGGGCCTGGCGAATAATGCCGCCCTCATCGTCGCGCCACGCTGGCGGACCGCCGGGTTGAATCTCGCCGGTCGCACGTTCCTGCACGACTACGTCCATGAGGATGACACGTCGCTCGCCGTGCTCACCCTGATCCTCACGGCGCCCATGGTGGTCGCGACCTGGATCAACCTCCACTATTACGCGTCACGCCTGGATCCTGAGCGCTACGGCAGTGGCAACAAGGTGCTCCACAACGTCACGTCGGGCCTCGGCGTGGTCGAGGGCAATGCCGGCGACCTGCGCGTCGGCCTGCCCTGGCAGTCGATTCATGACGGCCGGCAATTCCGCCACGAGCCGCGCCGCCTCACCGTGTTCGTCGAGGCACCGCAGGAGAGCATCGACACCGTGCTGGGCCAGCACCCGGAGGTGCTTGCACTCGTCGAAAACGAGTGGCTGCACCTGCTGGCGATCAGCGGCGACACCGTGAGCCGCCGGCATCGCCACGGCTGGAGCGAGTTCACCGCGTTGGCCCACGCGAACACGTAAACGACCAACGCCGCAAGCATCGACCAATGCGCCAGCCATACGACCAGGATTCAGTCGCTCCGGGCTTCGGGGCTTTCGACGTTCCTTCGCCGGCTCCAAAGACCGGGGGCCCGCTCGGGGCCGCTCCACTCAGGTGATCATGAATGCCAGCGAATAGGCTCCGGGTTCCAGCCGATACTGCGGCAACGTGTCGGGCCCGCAGCTGCAGGTGCCGAGACCGCGCTGGGCGTGGTCAAGATTGACGTAAACCTCCGGGCGCGGCGCCAGGTCGGTGGTGTGCTTCGCGGCAAACAGGTCGGCGGCGGTGAAATGACTCGCGGACGCCTCAAAGGTCGGCGCACCCGTGAAGGTCACCCCCTGGCCCCGATCGTCGGAGAGGCGCAGCCAGCGCACGTCGGTCTTGTTGCCGTATTCCTGCGGGAGGATGTAAGGCACATAGTCGTCGGTGACGGTGGACTGCCACCGGCCCAAGATCGCGCTGCGCTTGCGGTCGGAGTAGTTTTCCCACGGACCCCGGCCATACCACGCCAGGTGCTCCAAGGCGGCCGGAAGCTCGAGCGCCACGCCCACGCGCGGCAGCTCGGGCAAGCGGGGATCGATGCGGAATTCGCACTTCGCCTGCAGACGACCGTCGCCGGTTACGTGCCAGACTTGGCGATGACGGATCGGTCGCTTGGCCCCAGGGGCGAGCCAACGCTGGTCGATCACGATCTCCACGACGTCACGCGTCGGTTTCACGCTCACGCGATTCTGCGTCAGTTCGAGCCGGTCATAGCCCGCATCGAGCCAACGGTTGCGGGCCCGTGCCGCCGGGCCCCAGCCCACCTCGGTGAAAAGCTTCAGGCCATCGTTGTCCGTGCCGGCGCGCCATAGGTTTAGTTGGGGCCCCATGGTGATAACGGTTAGGTTGCCGCGCACCACATCACGCAACAACCCTCGATCGCGATCAACGCCGAAGGTCAAATGCGCGGCCGCAATCGCCCAACCTTTGGGCGTGGAGGAAACCTTCAGCACGCCCCGGTCTTCGCTGGGACGTGGCGGGCGCTGGCGCAGGAACGCCTTGGCCGGCACGGCGTGCTGATCCCAGGCGACTTCATGGCCGGCGCCGCACCAGGCGGTGGCCTTGGCTTGACGAAAGCGGAAGGTCACGTGCACCTCGGCCTCGGCCGGCAGCACCAACGCCGGATACTCCAGGCGAATCTCCGCCGTGGCCTGCGGCCCGATCTTAAGATCCGGCAGTGTCTCGGTGGCCACGGTCTCGCCATTGACGGACAACGTCCACTCGCCGCGCAGGTCGCGCAGGTCGGTGAACCAGCGGCGATTCGCCACGACGAACCGGCCGCGCCGCGGGTCCTTGGCGGTGATGCGCACCGGTTGCGACAGGTGCTGGTATTCAAACAGGCCCGGATGCGGGCGGCGATCCGGCCAGACCAAACCGTCGCATACGAAATTCTTGTCACTCGGCTCGTCGCCGAAGTCGCCGCCGTAGGCCCAGAACTCGCGGCCGTCCGCCGTGCGCTGCTTCAGCCCATGGTCGACCCATTCCCAAATGAACCCACCCTGCAGCCCGTGGTATTGCTCAAAGGCGTCGAAATAATCGCAGAGGCTGCCGTTGCTGTTGCCCATCGCGTGCGAGAACTCGCAGAGGATGACGGGGCGCGGATCGCGGTTTTTCGGATCCGTCACCCAGGCCACGAGCTTGCTGATCTCCGGATACATCGGGCTGACGTAGTCGGACGCCGCCCGCCCACGGGTCCAGTCAAAGGTGATCGTGCCCTCGTAGTGCACGGGACGGCTGGGGTCACGGTGGCGGACCCAGGCGGCCATGGCGTCGTGATGCGGGCCGTAACCGGTCTCGTTGCCGAGTGACCAGGTGATGATCGACGGATGGTTCTTGTCGCGCTCTACCATGCGCACGGCGCGGTCGAGGAAGGCCGGGGCG
>JBMSWZ010000309.1:0-2931 GCA_049425105.1 Cephaloticoccus sp. | reverse complement strand
TCACGCGCTGCCTCTACCGTTATAGTGCCATATTAATCTCGCCTGAGTTATGCGTGAACACTCGCTTAAGCCCAGGCCAACTCCCAGATGAAGATACGGCATGCGTTCCGCGAGTCGCACCACATGCTATGCCTGCTGTCGACGTCGGTTTCAGCTAGCAGGTGTCGCTGGACCAACGTGGCGCTTAATTAAGCAGCCAGGGGCATTTCTTCGTAGTTGCCATTTGATTTTTTGAAACGGGGATTAACGAGAGACATTTCACTCTCGAACGGCAGCAACGCGCTCCAATCAGAAATCGAATCCGGAACACCCCCAAAAGTGGTTGTCAGGATGATTGGTCGCGAACCAATCAAAGAACAGGTCGTCTAAGGTGAGGCAGGTCGGGCGCTGATGCAAGCGCGGGAATCCCGGATGACCCTCAGCGTCCGGCCACCGCGGCCGGCAACCGCCAGGGCTTGAAGTGCCATTGCGGGACGTGCGTGTGTTCGGGCGCGTCGGGGGCGTCGGCGAAGTTTTTGCGTCCCACCAACTGGTCGGGACTCACCACGGGCCAGTCGCCTTGGTAGTAGTGGTGCGGGCCGAAGTGGTTGAAGGTGCTGGGCACGAGGCGGACCCGGAGCCGGTGGTGGCCGGCGGGCAGTGGTTCGGCCAGTGCCAGTGTCCAGTCGGGGCCCCAGAGCCAGTGCGGTGCGCTGTCGTCGAGCGTGATTTCAAGGGCGTCGCCTTGCGTGTCCGGGAAGGAGAGTGCGGTCACTTGAGTGGTGAACTCGAAGGTGGACTCCGCCGCCAGCGGCGTGTGCGCGAAAGGCAGGCCGGCGGCGGCGAGCTCCGCCGCGGGTTTGATGGCGTGCGTGATGGCGGTGAAGGGGCCGTCGGTGCGCGCGGTGCCGTGGGGGCCCGCGACGAAGGGTGCGGCGCTGGTCAGGGCGAACGGGCCTTTGAGCCAGACGAAGGGCACGCCGGGCACTGCGGTGGCGGTGGTAAACTCCAATCTGTGATCGCCAGCGGTCAGTGCGGGGAGTGAAGCGAAGGTGCCGTCGTAGCCGGGCGCGGCGGCGAGCGGTGAGCCATCCCAAGTTGCGGCGGTCAGGTCGTCGGCGAAGTGCAGGGCCAGTCCGGCTGGCAGGTCCCCGGTGGGCAGCACGGCGCGAAATGTGCGTTCGGCGGTGCGCTCCACGGCGAGGAGCCAGGCGTTGTCGGGGGCCGACGGCAGCGTCCAGCCGAGCGGGATTGAAGGGTGGACGCGCAGGCCCCTCTGCGCGTTCTCCCGGGCCGAGGGACCGGCCCGGCCACCGGCGGAGACCAGTTGGTTGACGGTGTCCGATTCTGCTTCAGCCCAATCGCCGCGCAGGATCGCTGCGGGGTCGACAATCAGGTTCGTGTATTCCGCCTGGCCGAGGCGCACGCGTCCGTCGAGCAGGCGCGTGCCATCGGATTCGAGCGTGCGCTCATCGGTCACGTCCCAGGGGATGCCGGCGGCGGTGAGCTTTCCCAGTGACGCGAGGAAGGCCGTGTTGGCGCGCGTCGCGGGCGTGTCCGGCGCGGTCGACGCGTTGTGCAGGTTGGTCTGCATCAGCTCCCACGGTTCGTAGACCGACATGAGTCCGCGGTAGGGGGCGACGACGAGCGTGTCGGCGACCGGCGCGGGTTGCGCGGTGAGGGTGCGCGACACGCGGTCGAGCACGGCGGGGAAGGTCTCGCGCCAGCTCAGGTGCAGCGGCTCCGACGGCGGCCAGTCGGTGATCGCGGGCGTATCGAGCCGGTATTGGCTGAGGTGAAAGACGAAATCGGTGATGCCGTTGCGGCCGAGCCAGAGCAGGTAGCGCTCGAGATCCTCGGGCGATGCGCCCCAGCCCGAGCCGCCAAAACACTCGACCATGGCGCGCCCGGCGCCGAATTGCCGCGCGCATGCGCCGGCTTGGCGCGGGAAGAAATCGAGCGACGGGAAACGCTCCAGCGCGTCGATGCCCGGCATCGACAGGTGACGGAAGATGCGGTGGCACGAGCCGACCATCGGCAATTGGAAGAGCGGGTGTTCCTCGCCCTTCGCGTGGCCGATGAACTGCTTGCCGTGTTTTTCACACCACGCCTGATACGGCGCGAAGAAGCCGTCGATCAGGGTGTCAGTGACGTTTTCCCAGAAGGCGATGCGCGCCTCGGCCGCACCCTCGCCGGCGGCAAAGAGCAACGGGAGCTTTTCCTGCCAGCAGTCGCCCCAGAACCTTTGCAAACGCGCGGGCATCACCGGCGACCACGGCACGCCGGCGTTTTCCGGAAACGGATCCTTGATCATGCCCGACTCCGGTTCGTCGAAGAAGACGGCCTCAATGTAATCGAAGCAGTCCTGGGGCAGGCCGGTGCGATAGCGCTCGTGGATCAGCTCGAGGAAATACCCGAGCACGGCGGGGTTCAGCGAGTCGACGTAGTTGGTTTTCCGCGGCGTGAGATACCACGCCTGGGCACCGGCGGTGCCGGAGGGAACGATCCGGTTGGCGACGTCGGTGTGGAAGGCGCCGATCGCCTCCGGACTCGGCGTGCGACTGAGGTCGAGGCGCAGGGATGCTGCGTCGGGATAAGCGGCGAGGACCTTGCCGTCGCCGGTGCCGCTGGGCCAGCCGTTCTCGTCGTAGAGCCATAATCGCAGGCCGAGCTCGCGCGCATGCCGGATCGTGTCGGCCACATGCTCGAGATACTCGTCGCTCAGGTAGGGCGGGATGCCGCAGTAGTAGCGCGGGTGAAACACCACGCCGTGCAGTCCGGCGGCCTTGAAATCCGCGAGCTGCTGGCGCAGCCGGTCGCGCTGCAGCGGCCCGTTGATGGACCAAAAGGTGTAGTAGCGGGGCGCGGGCGCGGAGGACATACGGGAAATTCAGCGATTGCCTTGGTGGAAACCCTTCTTGCGGCCATGCGTCGGCGCGTCGGGCGTCGTCT
>JBMSWZ010000308.1:0-2934 GCA_049425105.1 Cephaloticoccus sp. | reverse complement strand
CGTTCGGGATGGCTGACGCGCGCCACCTCAAGCCGGCGCAATTCGTCGAGGTAGAGCACGACCGAAAAGCGCGGGCGATTGCCGACGATGAGCCGCCCGTCGCGGTCGTAGATGTTGCCGCGGGGCCCGGGCACGAGGATGCGGCGCTGGCTCTGCATGCGTTCGCGCTCGTGGTGCTCGTCGGTGCGGAATAGCTGCTGGTAGGCGATCCCGCCGGCGAGCACGGTCAGTAGCACGGCGATCACGAAATAGAACAGGATCACGCGGGGGTCGTAGCCCTTGTGGGACTCGACGAGGTTGCCGGATTGGGAGGACAGGTCGGCCATAGCGGATCAGAGGCGGCCGCGCGGGGCGAAACGGTCCAATTCGAGGATGCGGCCCTGCAGGGCGAAAAACCAAGGACCGACGAGGGCGACGTAGGTTTCCGAGAGGATGAGATCCCAGAGCAATCGCGGCCAGAGCGCGGCGATGAGCGGTTGGCGCGTGGCGAGAATCACGGTGAGGGCGAGGTAAAGGGCGGCGTTGGCGGCGAGGGCGACGATGAGTTGGGTCGTGTCGTGATCGGCGGGGAGGCGCTGGCGGAATTTCGCGATCAGGGCGTGGGCCCCGGCAAAAAGGAACAGGTGGGTGCCCAGCGGCACGGGCGTCGCGGCGTCGCACAACAGCCCGACGGCGGCGGAGAGCAGCAGGGCGCCGCGGGTGGGAAACTGCAGCGCGACGAAGGTCACAAACAATCCGCCCGCGAACAAGTGGACGCCGAGGCCCGAGAGCGCGTGATTGAGCTGCGCGGTGACCGCCCACAGCAGGAGGATCGAACCGAAAATCAGCAACCCGAGACGGCGCATGGCGTCAGTTGGCGTTGAGCGGCACGAGGACGGTGACCTCGGTCAGCTCGGCCAGGCGGGGGTCGAGTTCAACCGCGCCCGTCTTGAACAAGCCGGCGGGGCTGGGTTCGAGTTGCACGACGCGGCCGAGCGTGAGCCCGGCGGGGAACACGCCGCCCAGGCCCGAGGTGACGAGCCGCTTGGTCGAGGTCGGGCTGGCGAAGAGGTCGAGGGGGACGAATTCGATCACGCCGCGGGCGGGACCAAAGGTGGGATTCAGGCCGCCTTGGAAGCTCATCGGCCGGTCGTCGCCCTCCACCACGGCGGCGAGGCGCACCCCGGGGCTGCTGATCAGCTCGACCACCGCGGTGTAGGCGTGGACTTCGGTCACGCGGCCGACCACACCGCCGGAGAAGACCACCGGGGCGCCGACGGTCAGGCCGTAGTTGCGCCCCTTGCGAATCACGAGCCGCTGCCACCAGGCGGAGAAATCGCGGCGCACCACCCGGGCGTGCTCGAACCGATGCTCGGGCAGCGAGGGCAGGCGAAGGAGGTTCTGCATGCGGTCCAGCTCGGCGCGCAGCGCGGTGTTTTCCTGCACCGCGAGCTCGTAGGAAGCGTTGACGCGCGCCAGGTCGCGGCCGGCCTCGATGAGGTCGCGCTTCGACTGCGTGCGCAGCGACCAGTACTCCTGCAGGTCGCGCACGTAGGATGTGGTGACGATGATCGGCGCCTGCAATTCGAAGAACGAGGCGCGCATGAACGACTTGACCGCCACCGGCAGGACCAGCCACGCGAGCACCACGAGGGCGAGCGTCAGGAAGGGTCTGGCCTGGTCGAATCGTTTGGAAGGCACGGGGATGGGCGGACGCTAACCCGCGCCCCGACCATGGCCACCAGAAAAACGGCGCGAACGCTCAGACGTGCTGCATCAACCAAGCGAGGTCGTTGAGCACCTCGCCGGTGCCATTCGCCACGGCGGAAAGGGGGTCGTCGGCGATCGTCACCGGCAGGCCGGTCTTGTCGCTGAGCAGGCGGTCGATGCCGCGGATAAGCGCGCCGCCGCCGGCCATGGCGATGCCGCGGTCGACGAGGTCGGCGGAGAGTTCCGGGGGGCAGCGCTCGAGGGTGACGCGCACGGCGTCGACGATGGCGGCGACGGTGTCGCTGAGGGCCTCGCGGATTTCCTGGGAAGTGATGTGGATGGTCTTGGGCAGGCCGGCGACGGAATCGCGGCCCTTGACCTCCATGGTGAGCTCTTCCTCCAACGGGTAGGCGGAGCCGACGCGGACCTTGATTTCTTCCGCGGTGCGCTCGCCGATGAGGAGGTTGTAGGCGCGCTTCATGTAGTTGATGATGGCGCTGTCGAGCTCGTCACCCGCGACGCGGATGGACTTGGAAAAGACGATGCCGTTGAGGGAGATGATCGCGATCTCCGTGGTGCCGCCGCCGATGTCGACGATCATGTTGGCCGCGGGCTCGTCGATCGGCAGACCCACGCCGAGGGCGGCCGCCATCGGCTCGGGAATGGTGATGACGTCGCGGGCGCCGGCGTGGAGGGCGGAATCCTTCACCGCGCGCTTCTCCACCTCGGTGATGCCGGAGGGAATGGCTATGACGACGCGCGGCGGGGCGCGGAAAGAGGAGCTGGAAACCTTGCGGATGAAATAGCGCAGCATCGCCTCGGTGACGTCGAAGTCGGCGATGACGCCGTCCTTCATCGGGCGAATGGCGGTGATATTGCCGGGGGTGCGGCCGAGCATGCGCTTGGCCTCGTCGCCGACAGCGCGGACCTTCCGGGTGTTGGTGTCGAGGGCCACGACGGACGGCTCGCGGAGGACGATCCCCTTGTCCTTCAGGTAGACGAGGGTGTTGGCGGTGCCCAAGTCGATGCCGATGTCGTTGGAGAAGTAGCCGAGGAAGTTAGCTGCCATGATTGCGGGGAGAGGTGGCGCTGTTCCGCCAACGGGAACGAATCGGCCTCGCCGGGGGGTGTCAACGCGGTAAATCTCAGGAGCGGCCGAAACTTACGTCGGAATGCGGCGGGCGCGTGACCGGATTGGCGCAACCGCGTCACCGGGACGTCACCGCGGGCTAAAAACTGTGGCAC
>JBMSWZ010000307.1:0-2937 GCA_049425105.1 Cephaloticoccus sp. | reverse complement strand
TTTAATTGAGGAATGGCGGTTTGGCGGGTCGGCTCAAGACCTGCTGCACGGGCCGAATACCTGCACCCTATGCCCACCACGCTTCCTCGTCCGCCCTTGTTTGACTGGCTCACGCAACGCTCCGCGGGGTTGTTGCTGCATCCGACCTCCCTTCCGGGCACCCAAGGCGTTGGCGTGTTGGATGAGGCGGCGGATTCCCTGCTCCGATTTCTCCAGGCCGCCGGACTGAAATACTGGCAAATCTGCCCGCTGGGTCCGACCGGGTTCGGGGATTCGCCCTACCAATGTTTCTCAGCCTTTGCCGGCAATCCTTACTTGATCGACCTGCAGCCGCTACTTCGAGCCGGGCTGCTGACCGATGAGGATTTGGCGCCCTTGGCGGCCCTCCCGGCTGATCGCGTGGATTTTGGGCTTCTTTACGGCGCGAAATGGCCGGTCCTGTTCAAAGCGCACGCGAATTTCCGTAAAAGCACGCGCCAGCTTCCCTACGGCGATTTTGCCGACTTCTGTGACCGTCACGCCCAGTGGCTGGAGCCCTACGCGCTTTTCATGGCGCTCAAGGACCGGCAATCCGGCCAGCCATGGTGGCTGTGGCCGAAATCCGTCCGATTCTACCAGGACGCCCTCAAATCCAAGGCGGTCGCCGAGCTGGCCGACGTCGTGGCGGCTCACCGCTTCTTTCAATACCTCTTTTTCGGCCAGTGGCAGCGCGTGCGGGAGCTCGCGACCAGCCTGGGTATTCAAATCATCGGCGACGCCCCGATCTTTGTCTCGCGCGACAGCGCCGACGTGTGGACCAGCCCGGAGTTGTTTCAACTCGAGGCCAAGACCGGCGCCCCGCTCGCGGTCGCGGGCGTGCCGCCCGACTACTTCTCCGCCGATGGTCAGCTTTGGGGCAACCCGCTTTACGATTGGCGCAAGCATGCCGCGGACGGTTACGCGTGGTGGCTGGACCGCCTGCGGGCGAATTTCGCGCTCTACGACGTCGTGCGCATCGATCACTTCCGCGGTTTCGACACCTACTGGTCGATTCCCGCCGCCGCGAAGACCGCCCGTGACGGCACGTGGCAACCCGGCCCCGGAATCGCATTTTTCGAAGCGGTAAAACACGCGTTGCCCGACTGTCGCCTGATCGCGGAGGATTTGGGCGAATTATCGCCGTCCGTGCACGCCTTGCGCCACGCCACGGGCCTCCCCGGCATGTCGATTCTGCAGTTCGCGTTTGGCGGCGGTTCCGACAACACCTACCTGCCGCACAATCTTACGGCCAACAACATTGTCTACCCCGGCACCCACGACAACGACACCACCTTGGGCTGGTATGCCGGGGCCGACGAAAAAGCCCGCGATCATGTGCGGCGCTACCTGCGCGTCGATGGCCGCCAGATCAACTGGGACTTTGTCCGGACGGGCTTCGCCAGTGTGAGTCGCCTGCTGGTCCTGCCCCTGCAAGATCTGCTTAATCTCGGCTCCGCCGCCCGCCTGAACACCCCCGGGCTCCCGGCGGGCAATTGGCAATGGCGCTACGGTGCCGGCGACTTGGAAAAGCTGCACCGCGAGAGTGCGAACTACCTCCGCGAACTCGGCGCCCTCTACGGCCGCGAGTAATCAGGCCTCGCCAAACCCGGCGGTCAGGAACGCGGTGATGCGCGGCACGACTTCGTGGTCGGCGTCCAGCAGCACGTAGTGCCCGGCATCGGCCAGGTAACAGGTTTCCGCCTGTGGCCAGCGCCGCCGCCACTCGGCGTAGAAATGGTCGTTGAAACAGAAGTCGCGGCCGCCCCAAACCACCAGCGCCGGGTGGTTCTGAAACTGCGCCAGGCCCCGTTCGACGTCGGCCAAGGTGGCCCAAGTCGGATGCGCCGGGTTCATCGGGATATCCTGCACGAAGGCGCTCACGGCCACGCGATTCGCCCACGAATCATACGGCCGCAGCAATCCGGCCTTTTCGGCCTGGCTGAGCCGGCGTCGCGCCATGGCCATGCTGACGGCAGGACCGGCAAAGCCATTCGCCCCGCGCACGATCAGCGGCCCCACCAACGGCCATTTGCAGGCGGCAATGCGAAAAGGAAGGTGCGGTGACGCGAACGCCGCCGTGTTCAGGACGACGATGCGTCCGATCATCTCCGGGTGCCGCGCGGCAAATCCCATCCCGATGGCCCCGCCCCAATCGTGCACGACGAGATGAACGCGCTTCAGACCCAGCGACGCCAATAGTTGCTCCACGTCGGTGATGCGTGTCGCCAATGTGTAGTCATAGTCCCGCGGCTTGTCAGAGAGTCCCATGCCGACGTGATCCGGCGCCACGCAGCGCCCGGTCGGCGCCAGTGCGCGAATCAACCCCGCGTAGTAAAACGACCAGGTCGGATTGCCATGCAGCATGAGCACGGCTTCGTCTCCCCTGCCCTCGTCGACGTAGCTGAGTTGCGCGCCGCCGGCCGTGGTCAGCGTGCGCGGCGTGAAAGGATAAAGCGCCCGCACTTCCGGTGGCAGTGAATCCACGGTCACCATGCGAGTGCGAGCATCAGGCAGTTGAGGCCGCTCCCGATGCCGAGCAGCGCCACGCGGTCGCCGGCCTGCACGGCCTGGGCGTCGACGGCCGCGGCCAGCGTGGCGGGCAGCGCCACCGAGCCGGTGTTGCCCAGGGTCTCAAAGGTCGAAAAGTCTTTCGCCAAGTCGAGTCCGAGCGTTTCGTAGAGTTTGCGCCGGTGAATGCTTCCCACCTGGTGACAAATGAAGCGATCCGGCGTGTGCGCGGTCCAACCCGTGATCGCCGAAAACTCCGTCCAGGTCTCCCGCGCGAGACCGACGCCGGCGACAAGCAAGGCTTCGGAGTCGGTCTGCATGGCCAAGGAGTCCGCACCATGGGTGTCTCCTTGGCAAAGTTCGCTGTAGCCCGTCGCGGCGCGGGCCACGCCGCCCAGCAGGCGGTGCTTC
>JBMSWZ010000306.1:0-2943 GCA_049425105.1 Cephaloticoccus sp. | reverse complement strand
TTGAACAATCCCTGCAGGGGGCTGCGGCCGCAGCCCCCTGCAGGGATTGTTCAATCTGCAGGGCGTTGCGCGACCGCTCCGCCCCAGGCGTCAGGATGATGCCAGAGAAGCCGAAATTCGCGCCGGTGATTTGGAAGGAGTTTTCATACTCCGGCACGCTGGTGAACATGTCCTGCACCTGCTTGGAGAAGATCACGTTCTGGTCGATGGTCGACGTGGGCGAAGGCAGGAGGATGCTGAACACCACGCCCTGGTCTTCCTTTGGCGCCAGCTCGCGGTTGGCGAACATGAAGAACGGCGCGAGCAGCAAGGTCAGGAGGAACGCGGACACGGTGATGACCGGCACCCACTTGGGCTGCGCACCGCGCAGCCGGTCGCTGATGTAGAAAATCCAGTAGAAGGGAGTGAGCACGAAGCCGAGGAGGATCGCGCCCCACCAGGCCACGTTTCGGGTCTCCAAAAGACTGCCGAGGACGCGCATGTAGCGGTCGCGAAACCGGTCAAACATGTGGTTCGTCCAACCGGTGAAGCCCTTCTCTTCGGAGTCGCCGCCCTTGATCATGTAGGCGCTCATCATCGGGGAGAGCGTCAACGCCACGAAACCGGAAACCGTGACGGCGCCAGCGAGGGTGAACGCGAATTCGCGGAAGAGCGCGCCGGTGAGGCCGCCCTGGAAACCGATCGGGGCGTAAACCGCGGCGAGCGTGATCGTCATCGAAATGACGGGGCCCACCAGTTCCCGCGCGCCCAGAATGGCGGCGTTGGCCGGCGTCTGGCCCTCGCGAATGTGGCGCTCGATGTTTTCCACCACGACGATGGCGTCGTCCACCACGATACCGACCGCGAGCACGATCGCGAGGAGGGTGAGCAGGTTGATCGTGAATCCGAGCACCAGCATCATGAACAAGGCGCCGATCAGCGACAGCGGCATGGCCACGAGCGGGATCAACACCGAGCGGAATGATCCGAGGAAGAGGAAGATCACCACTGCCACAATGAGCAGCGTCTCGACGAGGGTCTTCACGATCTCGCTCAACGCGTCGTCGATGTATTTCGTTGCATCGTAGGCAATCTTGCCATTCAGACCCGCGGGCAGGCTGCGCTGCACCTCGGGCATGGCCTCGCGGACGCGCTGGATGACTTCGACCGTGCTTTCGCTCGGCAGCACCCAGATGCCCATGAAGGTTGCGGCCTGGCCGCCGAACCGGACTTCCTCGTCGTAGCTCTCGGCGCCGAGCACCACATCGGCCACGTCGTCGAGGCGGATGATGGCGCCGTTCCGCTCGGCCACGACCAGGTTGCGGAATTCATCGACGCTCTGCAGGTCGGTGTCGGCCACGAGGCTGACACTGATCATGCTGCCTTTGGTGGCACCCACCGCGGCGAGCGCGTTGTTGGCGACAAGGGCCTGGCGTACCTCAGCGGGGCTGAGCCCGTGGGCCGCAAGCGAGTCAGGCTTGAGCCAGATGCGCATGGCGAACACGCGGCCGCCGAGGATGTCGGCGCGCTGCACGCCCTTCACCGCGGCCAGGCGTGGCTGGACCATGCGGCTCAGGTAGTCGGTGATCTGGTTCTGATCGAGCGAGTCCGAGTAGAAGCTTAGATACATCGAGGCGAACTGGTTGTCGCTGGTCTCGACGTTGATGGTCGGCGCCTCGGATTCGGGCGGCAGCTCGCTGCGCACCTGGTCGATCTTGGAACTGATCTGGGCGAGCGCGGCGTTGGTGTCGTAGTTAAGGCGCAGGTAGACGCGGATCGAACTCAGGCCGGCGCGGCTTTCCGATTCGATGTAGTCGATGCCGTCGGCACTGGCGATCACGCGCTCCAGCTGGGTGGTGATGTAGCCACGGACCGTGTCGGCGCTGGCGCCGAAGTAGATGGTGTTGACGTTGACCACCGCGCTGTCGCTGCGCGGGTATTGCCGGGTATTCAGCTGGAAATAGGCGACCAGGCCCAGGACCAGGATGACGATGTTGACGACCAGCGCGATGACCGGCTTGCGAACAAACAGGTCGGTGAAGCTTTTCTTAAGCATGGCGAGAGGTTCCGCTGCGGGTGGACCGGATCAGGTATTGTCGGGCGTCGGATTGGCGCTGCTGGCGGGCAGGGCCGAGTTGTTCACCTGCACGGGCAGGTTGTTGCGGAGCTTGAAGACGCCGGAGGAGGCGACTTCCTCGCCGGCCTTGACGCCCTCGAGCAAGGCGACGAGGTCGCCGCGGGTCTGCCCCAGCTTAACAAACTGCTGGCGCGCACCGAGGTATTCAGCGCCGTCGTCGGCCTTCATCTTTTCCACGATGAACACCGAGTTGCCATAGGAGGCATAGGCAATGGCCGTGGCGGGCACGGCGACGAGTTTGTGCGCGGCCGGGAGTTCCACCTCGACCCGCACGAACATGCCGGAGCGCAGGACCTCGTCCGGATTGGCCATGGTGGCCTGGACGGAAATATTGCGCGTCGCCGAGTCGACCTCGGCATTGATTGCGGTCACCGTGGCCTCGAACGTGCGGCCGGGAAAGGCATCGACAGACACGGCCACGTTTTGCCCGAGGTGAAGGTCCGGCAGCTGGCGCTGCGGGATGTTGAAATTCACGAACACAGAATCGAGCTTCTGCAGCGGCATGAGCGGGGCGCCGCGGCCGACGAACTGGCCGACGTTGACCTGACGGATGCCCACACGGCCGGCGAACGGCGCGCGGACCTCCTTCTTGGCAATCTGCGCCTTGAGGGCGGCCACCTCGGCGAGGGCTTGATCCAATTGGGCGGAAGCAGTGTCGGCCTCGGCCTGACTGAGGCTGTTCTTGCTCAGGAGATCCTTGGCCCGGTCGGCTTGGAGGCGGGCGAGCGCAGCGCGGGCCTCGGCCGCGGCAAGCTGGGCCTGCTCCACGCTCGTATCAAGGCGGACGAGAAGGTCGCCGGCCTTAACGGCCGTGCCGCTGTCGGCGG
>JBMSWZ010000305.1:0-2948 GCA_049425105.1 Cephaloticoccus sp. | reverse complement strand
GGCCGGGGCCAGAGACGGCCGAGTTGGCGGTTGGCCAAGGTGCCGAGGTAGAAGCCATTCAGTGCATGCACGTAGACCCGCTGCGCCCACGGGACATGGGGGGCCCGCCACACAAAGGCCTGGGTGAAGAAGAGGGCGAGGAAGATCAGGCCGACAAAGACAGGGCCGACGGGGTTAATGACCGCCGATTCCGGTGTAATGGCCAAGGCGAGGCGATGCAGCCCGAGACTGACCGCGATCACAAGCACGCCGAGCGGCAGGGCCCGCAAGGCACCTCCGGGCCCGGGTGTGGCCGACCAGCGACGGGCGAGGGCGTAGGCCACGGCCAGGGCTGTAACGAGGGCAAACACACCGGCGGCCGGTCCGCCGGTGTGGGCGATCGTCATGCCACCGCCCACCAGCACGGCCGCGGCGCCGGCGCCGCAACCGAGGGCGCCAGGGCTCAGCGGGATGGCGGCGCGCGGCACGGCGCCGACGGTGGAACCGGAATTCAGAAAAGCGTGCGCCTTGTAGAGCGAGTGGCCGACCAGGTGAACGAGGGCAAGGCCGGTGGCGCCGAGTCCGCATTGCATGATCATGAAGCCCATCTGCGCGATGGTGGAGTAGGCGAGGGCGCGCTTCACCGCCGGCTGCGTCAGCATCACGACCGCACCAAATGCGGCGGTGAGCGCACCAATGATGGCTACTCCGGTCATGACCCCTGGAGAATAGGCGGTAACCGGTGCGAGCCGGATCAGCAGAAAACCTCCGGCGTTGATAATGCCGGCGTGCATGAAGGCCGAGACCGGGGTGGGCGTGTCCATCGTGTCCGGCAGCCAGGTGTGGAATGGCAACTGGGCGGATTTGCACATCGCGCAAAGCCCCAGCAAGGCGGTCACAATCGAGAGCACCGGGTCGGGTCGCGCCGCCACGGCCGCAAACAAAGAGTCAAATTCCAGAGTGCCGTATTGGCGGTAGAGCAGGACGGTCGCGGCGATCAGTGCTGCGTCCCCCAGCCGGCTGATGACGAATTTTTTCCGGGCGGCGAAGCGCGCGCCGGGGCGTTGCGGGTAGAACAGCAGCAAACGGTGCAGGCAAAGGCTAGTGATGATCCAGGCGCCGATCAGCACGGCGAGATGGCCGGCCACCGCCAGCAGGAGCACGGACGCCAGAGTTGCACTCAGCCAGCCGCAGAAGCGGGCCTGCCCCGGATCGCCGTCGAGGTAGCGCCGCGAGTAGCGCAGAATCGCCAGCCCGAGAAAGGCCACCAGGGTGACCATCACCGCCGAGAGCAGGTCCCAGCGCAGGACGAGCCAGGGCAGCGACGGCGACCAGGTGGCGGGGCCGACACCGAAGCCGGCGAGCAACCCCACGGCGAGCGCCGTCACGCCATAACCCACGCGCCGGCCCACGGCGATGGCCAAGGCGAGGCCGGCGGACGCGGCGGTCAACCCGGCCGCGTGATCGCCGCGCAGCTGGCCGGCCATCAAGGCGGCGGCGGCAGGCAGGATCGGGAGCAGCAAGAGGCAGGAGAGCGGGTGCATGGAGCGCATCCTAGAGGATTCTTGCGTTTTATACGATGACAGCTATTCAAACCTATCGTTTAACTTTCTTTAAGATGAGTGGCTTCCTCAATTACCACCACCTGCGCTATTTCCGGGTCATCGCCCACGAGCTGAACCTGACCCGGGCCGCGGCCAAATTGAACCTGTCACCCCCGACGCTGAGCATCCAGCTGCGCCAGCTGGAGGAAAGCCTGGGGCACACCTTGTTCGAGCGCGGGCGCGGCGGCCTGCGCCTGACCGAGGCGGGCCGGGTGGCGCTGGTTTACGCCGAGGTGATCGGACGCCACGGCGAGGAGCTGATGGACGTGATGAGTAACCGCGCGCCGGGGGCCAACCGGCAGATCCTGCGCGTGGGGGCGGTCGCGACGCTATCGCGGAACTTCCAGATCGAGTTTCTGCGCCCCGCCTTGCATCGCGATGGCGTGGAGGTCGTGATCCGCTCCGGCCCCTTGCGGGAGTTGTTGCAGGGGCTGCAGATGCACACGATCGACGTGGTGCTGGCCAACCACCCCGCGCGCCGGGATGCCGGCACGTCCTGGCACAGCCATCTGCTCGCGGAGCTGGCGGTGGGCCTCGTGGGCGCCCCGGTTTGGCGGCGAAAGCGACTCCGTTTCCCGGAGGACTTTGCGGATGTGCCGGTCATCCTTCCGAGCCTGGAAAGTTCGCTGCGCGAAGGGTTTGACCGCCTCATGGCCGCCGCCGGGATCCAGCCCCGGGTTCTGGCCGAGGTGGACGACATGGCCATGATGCGCTTGCTCGCCCGCGAGGGCGAGGGCCTCGCCCTCGTTCCGCCGGTCGTGGTGCGCGACGAGATCACGCGGCGCGAGCTGGTGCAGACCCACGCCATCCCGCAGATTCACGAGACCTTTTACGCGATCACGCCCAGTCGAAAGTTTCCGAACGCCGTGGTCGGCGACCTCGTCCGGGCCATGCAAAAGCCGAAGTGATTAGGACCAGGTGCAGGGGCGAGACCGCCGGTGCCGCGAGGCCAGGGATTATCGGCTAACCATTGGGATCAGTTGATTGGAAAAATCCGGCTCTTTTGTCCCCTGCTGAAATGACTCGGTGGAGACTCTCAGAAGCCATGAAGGATTGGTTCCTGGTTTCCTGGCTTCTTAATTTCAACCTCTCCGGTTTCAGACGGGACGGCTCCGGGTGGTGCGGGGAAACAGCCACAGCGCCGCGGAGCATGGGATCATGAGCAGGCCGCACAGTGCGTAAAACAGGTGGTAGCCGCCGAGGTTCACCAGGCCGACCGAGTAGTCGACCTCGCCGAGTGCGCGCAGCAGCGGCACGGCCTGAATTCCGCCGATGGCCCCGGCCCCAAGACTGACGAGATTGTAGAGCGCAAAGAACGCCGGCCGCGCGCCTTCGGCCGGAACCGTGGCATACAGGCAGGCGGGC
>JBMSWZ010000304.1:0-2951 GCA_049425105.1 Cephaloticoccus sp. | reverse complement strand
ATCAGCCACTTGGTCTTTGGCGTGATCGCGGCTTCGAGCTGGGCGGGCGTGATCGCGGCGGAGGGCAGGTCGGCGGGAGAAAGTTTGGGGGTCATGGCTTAGTCGAACTTGAGCTTCGGGTTGAGCCAGACCTGCACGAGGTCGACGATGAGGTTCAGCGTGACGATGAGCACGGCGTAGAGGATGACGGTGCCCAGCACGAGGGTGTAGTCGCGGTTGAACGCGCTCTGCACGAACTCGCGGCCGAGGCCGGGGATTTGGAATATGGTCTCGATCACGAACGAGCCGGTGAGGATGCCCGCAATGGCGGGGCCGAGGAAGGAGACGACCGGGAGCAGGCCGCCGCGCAGGCCGTGGCGAAAGATGACGCGGAGCTCCGACGCGCCCTTGGCGCGGGCGGTGCGGATGTAATCCTGGCTGAGGACCTCGAGCATGCCGCCGCGGGTGAGGCGGGCGACGTAGGCGGCGTAGACCAGGCCGAGCGTGAGCGCGGGCAGCACGCGGTCGATGGGGGTATACCAGCCGGACGCGTTGAACCGGCCGAGGTGGATGGCGAAGAACAGGACGAGCAGCGGGCCGAGCACGAAGGTCGGCACGCAGATGCCGACCATGGCGATGGAGCTGGCGACGTAGTCGAAGACCGTGTTGCGCCGCACCGCGGCGATCACGCCGAGGATGAGGCCCACGACCAGGGCCACGCCCAGCGAGAGGGCGCCGAGCTCAAGCGAGACGGAGAGCTTGTCGGCGATGATCTCGTTGACCGTGCGGCTGGCGTATTTGAAGGACGGGCCGAGGTCGCCGTGCAGCACGAGGCTGAGCATGTAGTCGAGGTATTGCTGCCAGACCGGCTTGTTGAGCCCGTAGTGGGCCTCGAGGTTGCGAAGGATTTCCGGGGTCACGGCCTTTTCGGCGGTGAACGGTCCGCCCGGCACGAACCGGATCATGAAAAAGGTGGCCGTGATGATGACCCAGAGCACGACGATGATCTGGAGAATCCGGCGGATGATGAAGCGCAGCATGGCGGGGGCTCAGTCCTCGAGGTAGATGTATTTGTAGGGGTGGTTGTCGAGCAGGGTGGCGTGGAAGCCCTTCACCCGCGGACTGAGGAGATATTTTTTCACGTAGTAGTGGATCGGGATCACGGGCAGCTCGTCGACGAGGATGGCGTCCATCTGCTGGTAATAGCCATAACGTTCTTCCTCGGTCTTGGCGGCGAGCGCGGCGTGGAGGAGGCGATCGTATTCCGCATTGCTCCAGAGCGTGTCGTTGTTTCCGTTGCCGGTCTCCCACATGTCGAGGAAGACGTGCGGGTCGACGTAGTCGGCGATCCAGCCGGCGCGCTGCATGGTGTAGTTCTGGGTGTGCTGGCGGTCGAGGTAGACCTTCCACTCCTGGTTCACCAGCTCGACCTCGACGCCGAGGTTTTTCTTCCACATCTGCTGGATGGCCTCGGCGATGGCGCGGTGGTTGGCCTGGGTGTTGTAAAGGAGCTCGATTTTCGGGCAGCCCTTGCCGTCGGGGTAGCCGGCCTCGGCGAGGAGGCGGCGCGCATCTTCCAGCGTGCCCTCCAGCCGCGCCTTCGGGTAGTAGCCGGCGGTGCCGGGATAGCTGACGGCGTAGGCGGGCTGCTCGCCGCCGCGGGTGATGTTTTTCACGATGGCCTCGCGATCAATGGCGATGGCGAGGGCCTTGCGCACTCGCTTGTCGTTCAGGGGCGGCTTGGTGACGTTGCAGCGGTAGAAATAGATGCCGAGGTAGGGGTCGAGCCGGAGGGCCTCGGGGTTGTCCTGGCGGTAGGCGTCGACCTTTGAGCTAAGCAGCTCATAAACCATGTCGACCTGGCCGGTGCGGAACATGCGCTCGTCGGCGGAGAGGTCGTCGGTGGGGTAGAAATGGATCTCGTCCAGTTTCACCGTCGCGGCGTCCCAATAATACGGGTTGCGCTCGACGACGACGCGCTGGTTGGGCGACCACTCCCTGAGCCGGAACGGGCCGTTGCCGACGTGGTTGCCCGCGCGCGTCCACGCCGTGCGCTTCTGGTCGATGGTGCCGAACTGGGTGATGACCTTCACGGGCACCGGCCACCACGAGTAGTGGCTGGCCATCATCTTCAACAGATACGGGACGGGGTTCTTCAGGGTGACGACGAAGGTGCGGTCGTCCGGCGCCGCGAAACCGACCTGGGAAAAGTCGGTGAGGCGGCCCTCGTAGTAGTCCTTCGCGCCCGCCACGAAGTTGTAGATGAGGTAGGCGTATTCGGAGGCGAGGCCGGGCGAAATCATCCGGCGGAAGGACTCGACGATTTCGGCCGCGGTGAGCGGCGAGCCGTCGGACCACTTCAAGCCGTCGCGAAGGTGAAAGGTATAAACCCGGCCGTCCTCGGAAATCTCCCACGTTTCGGCCATGCCCGGCACCGGGTGGAGGTCGACGGGATCCTCGCTGACGAGGCCCTCGGAGAGCGCCATCATGATCTTGTGCTCCGGGACGCCGGTGATGGTCTGGCCGTCCAGGTCCTGCGGCTCCGAGCCGTTGCCGACGCGCCAGATCATGCGCTTTTGGCCGTCCGGGCCGACGTTGTCCCGATCGGCGGCCTGCTTGCTCGGGCCGCAGCCGGTGAGGCCGGCGAGCAGGGCGAAGAGGGCGAGGGGAGCCAAAAAACGTCGAGTCATGTGGGGGGACGAGAACAGTTATGACACGGTGCGGCAAGCCCGCGCGGGCGTCACCGCCAGGGCTCAGGGCGCCGGCGCGAGCGCGACACCGTGATAAAACCGGTTCCACAAGGCGTCCTCGCGCCAGCCCTGCACGCGCGGGCTGACGAGGATGGTCTTGGTATTGAAATACAGCGGGGCCAGCGGGCATTCGGCGGTGATCGCCGCCGCGGCGCGCGTCAGTGCAAGCAGTCGCCCGGCGCGGGTCGGGGCGACGGCGGCGGCGGCGAGGGCGTCGTCGTA
>JBMSWZ010000303.1:0-2970 GCA_049425105.1 Cephaloticoccus sp. | reverse complement strand
TGCCCGGGGTGGGACTCGAACCCACACGACCTTACGGTCAGGGGATTTTAAGTCCCCAGTGTCTACCATTCCACCACCCAGGCGTGGCAGCGGGGACTGTCACCAACCACGGGAGGCCCGTCAATCACGCCTAACCTGGCCCGCTGTCCGAACCGCGACCGCTTGGCATGCTGCGTCCATTTTCTGATTGCTAATCCCCCTCGTGCCAGTGGCCTAATCAGGTTCGCGGCATGAAGCGTGTTTTTCTCATCCTTGTCCTGACCGTGCTGGCGACGCTTGGGCTGCCGCTGGCGGCGGCGCCGACGGATGATGCCAGCGCCGACGCCGACCTGATCGGCCCCATTGAGGTGCCGGCGGCGGATGTGGATGCGATGTTGGGACTCTTGGAGCGCTGGACAGGCCGTTCGGTATTGCGGCCGCAGAATATCCCGGCCCTTTCCCTGACTTTGCAGCTTAAACAGCGAGTCACCAGGGCCGAGGCGATCCAGGCGGTCGAAACCTTGCTCAATCTCAACGGCATCGCGGTCACCCCCCTCGGCGACCGGTTCCTCAAGGCCACGGCGCTTAATGCCGCGAAGTCCGAGGCCCCCGAACTCATCGAGGGTTCGACGTTGTCGCTGCCGCCCAGCGGCCGGATCGCCCGCAAGTTGTTTCAGCTCGGCTTCCTGCGGGTCAACGAGTTCATGCCGCAGATCTCGGGCTTGCTGAACCCCGCCGCGGGCAGTCCGCCGGTGGTCTTCGACAAGGCCAATGCCGCGCTCATCACCGACTCCGTCAGCAACCTGCAACGGATCGAAACCTTGGTGGATCGGCTCGACCGTCCGGTGCTCGAGGGCTTGACGCCCAAGTTCTACACGCTGACGTCTGCCAAGGCCAGCGAGGTGGTCGACAAGATGCGTGGGATGCTGACGGGGCCGCTGCAGACGCAGCTCGGCTCCGCCACCAGCTTGAGCGCCGATGATCGCACCAACCAGATCGTGCTCATTGCCGACCCGCGGCAGCATGGATTCTTCGATGAGCTCGTGGCGCGGCTCGACGTGCGGGCCGACCCCAACACGCGCAACGAGGTCATCTACCTGAAACACGCCACCGCCACCGATGTGGCCACGATTCTCAGCGACTTGGTGAACGGCCAGAACAGCGCCGTCGATGCCGGCCGCCGCAGTTTGGTGCGCGCGACGACCCCGTCGACCAACGTCACCCCGGCGGCAACACCCGCGGCGAGCGCGCCCGTGGTGGCCGCGCTCCGGCCGCAGCTGGAGTTCGATCCCTCCAGCCAGTTCAGCAACGTCCTCACCATTCTGCCCGAGGTGCGCAGCAACTCGCTCGTCGTCTCCGGCACGGTCGACGACCTGCGCCTGATCCAGGAGCTGGTGGCCAAGATCGACATCCTGCTCGCGCAGGTCCGCATCGAGGTCGTCATCGCGGAGGTGACGCTCGGGGACAACGCGACGTCGGGCATCAGCGAGCTCGGGCTGGAAATCAACGGCGACAAGCTCGTCGGCTTCCGCGGCACGGCCGCCGGCATCGCCGTGCCCTCGGCCACGATCACGCCGGGCTTGGTGGGCAGCGGCCCGTATGATCTCGCCGCGACCATCAACCTCGGCACCACCCCGCGGAAATCGAACACCAACATTCTCTCGGTGCCCAACATCGTCACCACCCACAACAAAGAGGCGTTGATTTTCGTCGGCCAGGAGCAGCCCAGCATCAGCAGTTACCTCAACGACACCACGACCAACGCCACCACGGGCGGCTATCGTTCCACCATCGGCAGCAAGGAAATTGGCATCACCCTCAAGGTCATGCCGCTGATCGGCAACGACGGCTCCGTGCAGCTGGAAATTGACCAGGAAGTGAGTGATGTGATCGGCACCACCACCATCGACAGCAACGCCCAGCCGATCGTCGGCAAGCGCACGATGGAATCCTTTGTCAGCGTGCGCAGCGGCGAGATCATCGTGCTTGGCGGCCTGCAGACCAACAAGGAATCCAAGAGCACCAGCCGCCTTGGCCCGATTCCGATCATCGGTGATTTGCTCGGTCGCCGCACCAAGGAAAAGAATCGCACCGACCTCGTCTTCTTCCTGCGGCCCACGATCCTGACCAGCACCGCGGCGGACAACGCCCCGGCGCTGAAGCAGATCGAATCCTTCCCCCCGGCGCAGCGCGGGAAACTGAAGGGCGTCCTGGAACCCGCCGGGAGTATTCTCGATGCCGGGGGTAACTGATTTTCTGTCGACCGGGGCCGCCGCCGGGCTCTCGGATGCCGCGCGCACGGCCATCACCGCCGCCCCGCGCGACGAACGTTTGGAAGCCTATGCCAAGGCGACGGGCCGCACCGGGCGCGAGGCGTTGGATGAAATTGCCGCCGCCGCCGGGCTTCCCCTCGCGACCGACCTGCGCATCGACGAGGCGGCGCGGCCGATCATCCCGGCGCGGCTGGCCGCGGACTTTCAAGTCGTGCCGCTCGCCGTGGCCGATGCCTCCGCCCAGGAGCTCGCGCTGGCCGTGTCCTGGCCGCCGGATGACACGCTCGCGGACTGGGTGCGCACTTTCACGTCGCGCGAACCACGGTGGCACCTCGCCCTGGCCGACAAGGTGGCCCAGCTCATCCGCGATCACTACGGCGTCGGCGCCGGCAGCCTGGATCTGGCCGAGGCCGCCGAGGTCGCGCTGACCGACACCGGCGACAACGACGCCGACGAGGATGCCGCGGTCGTGCGGTTTGTGAGCGACGTGATCACGCAGGCGATCGAGGACGGCGCCACGGACATCCATTTCGAACCGCAGGAAGGCCAGCTGCGCATCCGTTACCGCGTCGACGGCCTGCTCGTGCCCGTGCCGCTGCCGGAAAATCTGCTGCGGTTTCAGGATGCGATCATCTCGCGCCTGAAGATCATGGCGCACCTGAACATTTCGGAGAAACGCCTGCCGCAGGACGGCCGCATCGCGTTTCGCGTCGGCGGG
>JBMSWZ010000302.1:0-2979 GCA_049425105.1 Cephaloticoccus sp. | reverse complement strand
GCCGTCCCAGTCCAGCAGGTCGGTCACTTCGCTGGCGCGATTCTCGGCCAGAACCTCGGGCGAGTCGCTGCCCGGCGCGAAGGCATAGACATTCCCCTTGGGCGCGGAGCCGGCGATAACGGTGCCGTCGGCGCGGCGGAGCAGGGTGCGGACGTTGTCGTCGCGCACCTGTCCAAAAAGGGTGATGCCGTGGGCCGCCAACGCATCGGCGCTGGTCAGTTTTTCGGCGACAATCCCGCCGCCGGCGAATTTTTTCAGGTCGAGGCGATAAATCCGCCCCGGGTCGCCGGTGGCAACCAACACCTCGGGCTGATCTTGCCCAGGGCCCACATTGAGGTCCAACACGGAGCCGACGGGCAGCTCGGCACGGGCCACGACCTCGCCGTCTCGCACCAGTGCCAGGGCGCCGGCGGGCGAGGTGCCGGCAAGCAATGAGCCTTCCGGCAGCGCGGCCAGGGCGAGAATATGGGTATCCGGCAATTCCGCGGCCACGGTGACAGCGTAAGTTCCGGAGGCATCGGCTTTCACCGCCAGGATGCGACCGTCCGGACCGCTGCCGACATAGAGGGTGTCGCCGACTTGGGTGGCGCTCCAGAGAAGATCAGCCGGGATCGCCAAGGCGAGGGACTGCACGTCGGCCCCGCTAACCAGTCGTCCATCGGAACGAGCGGCCAGACCGTGCAGGTTGCGGCTGGAGACTTCGCGAAAGAAATCGATCGAGCGCGAGGTCGAGAGCGGATCGGCGATGGCGGTCAGGCCGGCAAAAAACCACAGGGAAAGGAGACGCAGGTTGGGCATGATCAGTCGTCGATGCGGAAGGATTTGCGGAGCAGTCCGGGCACCAGCCGGCCGGTGAGCGAGCGGGTTTCCCAAAGGGCATTGGCGGCTTGCCGCACCTGGTAGCGCGCCTGATCGGAGCGCTGGGCAATGCGGGTGATGGAGTCCGGCAACTCCCGGCTGCTGGTGGATTGGTCGATGAAGACGCGGGCGTTTTCCACGACGGCCACGACCACGCCCTCGGTCGAGCGGGCGTCCCGCACAAAGTCGAGGAAGGCGGGAAAGCTGCGCAGTTGCGTCGACGATACCACAAAGCGGCGCCCGGTCAGCGCATCGAGCGCCGGGCCATTCGTGACGACGACATCGAGTTGCTTGCCGCGCCAGTCGGCCGCGACGGGAATCGTCACGACCTCGCGGCCCGCATGGCCTTGAAAATCCCGCCAGCCGACCGTCACGGCTAGTGACTCCCCAGGCGCGACGGTGTGGCGCGAAAGCTGGACGAACTCAAGGGCGGTGAGCGGGTTCTGGTCGAGCGGCGTGACGTGAACTTTAATGCTGGAGGGGAAAACCTCCGCGTAAGGATTTTGGAGCAGGGCGCCGACGTCGCCGGTGAAACCGGACAACCCCTGGACCACGCCCTGGGCCCCGCTGAGGAGCACTTCCGTGGTGATACTCTCGTCGCCTTCAAATTGGTAGGTGGCAGTCAGTCGGGCGCCATGACTGAAGCCGGCTTCATTGGAACCCAGCACCGCCTGCGCCGCCCCGGTGCCGATGGCGAGAGGTGTTAGTTGCGGGTGGCGCACGGCGCGAAAGTTCAACTGTCGGTCGGCCCCGTCGGGGACGTCCACCGTGATGGTGATGGGGATCATTTCGGGTCCCGGACCCAGTCGACCCGCCACGGCGGAGAGTCGATCCTGGTCGATGGTGCCGATGACGTCGCCGGTATTGGCGACCTTAAGTGAACTTTCGTTGGACGGGAGAATGGTCACGATCTCCGCACGGGCCATCGGCAGTGACACGTCGCCGAGATTGAGCATCGGGTGGCCAAAGGCGACGACTTGGTCGCCGGCGACGTAGGACACCGTGCCCGTGGCGGCGAGGGTGATGTCGCCGGAGGTCACGGCCACCGCCACGGCGTCGCCCGCGCGGAGCGGCGCAGGGTTCGCGGCATGACCGCCTCCGCTGGTGCTACCGCCCAACGAGCTGACTTGCAGGCCGAGCGCGGCAAATTGCGGGCGGATCCAATCCACGACGCGGGGGGCGACGCCGCCGAAGGTGAATACGGGGGAGAGCGGCCGGAACCCCTCATCGCTTGAGGGGGCCGAGGCGGCCACATTGGCGGAAGGCTGACTTTGCCGGGCGGCGAAGGTGTCGGACTTCCTGCCGACCTCGAGCAGGTCGTTGATCGGGGTGAAACCAGCGTAGCGCACGGTTTCGAATTTTTGCACCTGGTAGGAGAGGGCGCCGGCCAGTTTCCCGCCGATGTAAAGCGGGCTGCCGCTCATGCCGGCCACGGCCCCCATCTTCTGCACACGCTCATCGGTGAGTTGGCAAAGAATCAGGGACTTGCCGGGGCCGAGGGCGTTGCGCACGACACCGGTGACCTCGACTTGAAACGGTTCGGGTTCGGTGCCGCGGAAGACGGTCCAGACCTCGCCATGCATTCCGGGTTTCAGTTCCTCCAACCCGAGCAGGGGAGCGTCGGCGGGCTGGGCCACCGCGACGGCGGTCAGCAGGCAGAACGAGAGAAGGCGACGCATGACAGAAGGATTAAGACGGGATTGGTTTCTTAGGCAAATCCTCGCCCCTAAAGTTTCTGCAGATTGCGGGTGAAGACCTCGCAGGCCCGTTCGATGGCCGCGCCCGCGTGCGCGGTGCTGAGGAAGCCGGCCTCATAGGCGCTGGGCGCAAGGTAGACGCCGTCATTGAGACAGCCGTGGAAGAAGCGCTTGAACAAGGCGGCATCGCTTTGCATGGCCGTGGCGTAGTCCCGCACGTGCGCGGCGTTGAAGAAAATGCTGAACATCGAGCCGCGCTGCGGCACCTGCACCGGGAGGCCCTTGACGCGGGCCGCGGCCAGCACCGCCTCGCGCAATCGGGCGCCGAGCGCATCCAGGCGCGCGTAAGGATTCAACTCGTCAAGCAAGCTCAACGAGGCGATGCCCGCGGGATTACTGGCCAAGGAATAAGCATCTCCGGGCA
>JBMSWZ010000301.1:0-2990 GCA_049425105.1 Cephaloticoccus sp. | reverse complement strand
ACCGCACGACCCCGCCGCTCATACCGCAGCCTGGGATCCAGCGCTCCAACCGCGGAGCATTGCATCCTGTGCTTTGGGATGATGCGGGGAAAGGCGCTTCGCCAACCAACAACCCGTAAACAAACCACATGTCACACACCATCGTCTCGGGCCGCATCGGCCAAAACGAGATCACGCTCGAAACCGGCAAAATCGCCAAACTCGCCGACGGCGCCGTCATGGTCCGCACCGGCGACACCATCATCCTGGCCAGCGCGGTCTCCGCGACCAAACTGCGCGAGGGGCAGGACTTCTTCCCGCTGACCGTCGACTACAAAGAAAAGGCGGCCGCGGCCGGCAAATTCCCCGGCGGCTACTTCAAGCGCGAGGGACGCCCCACCGAAAAAGAAACCCTCACCGCGCGCATGACCGACCGTCCGCTGCGCCCGCTCTTCCCGAAGGATTACTTCTTCGAGACGCAAATCATCAGCCTTCTGCTCAGCGCGGACGGCGAGAATGATGCCGACATCCTCAGCATCAACGGCGCCTCCGCCGCGCTCACCGTCTCCGACATCCCGTTCGCCGGCCCGATCGGCGCGGTGCGCATCGGACGCGTCAACGGCGAGTTCGTCATCAACCCCACCCACGCCCAACGCGAACAGAGCGATCTGGATCTCGTCTACGTGGGCAAAGAGAATGAAGTCATTATGATTGAAGGGGCCTGCGACGAGCTGCCCGAGGCCGATTTCAAGGCGGCCCTCGACTTCGCCCAGGAACCCGTGGCCAAGCTCATCGCCATGCAGCGCGAACTCGCGCAAAAAGGCGGAAAGCCCAAGCGCGACTACGCCCCGCTCAAGGTCGATGACGCCCTGCTTGAGATCGCCTACAGCGTGGCCGGCGACCGCATCGAGGCCGCCCTCTACACCAGCGGCAAAGTCAACCGCGCCAAAGCCGTCGACGCCCTGCGCAAGGAAGTCGAAGCGGCCATCAAAGAAAAATTCCCCGAAGCCACGCCCTTCGCCATCGGCCAGGCCTTCGATTACCTGCAGAAGAAAGCCTTCCGCATCAGCATCCTCGACCGCCAGCAGCGCTGCGACGGACGCGGACTGCACGACCTGCGCCCGCTCACGGCCGAAGTCGGCATGCTCCCGCGCGCCCACGGTTCCGCGCTCTTCGCCCGCGGCGAAACGCAGGCCATGGCCCTCGCCACCCTCGCGCCGGCCGACGAAGCGCAGAACCTCGACAACTACACCGGCGGCGACGCCATCAAGCGCTTCATCCTGCACTACAACTTCCCGCCGTTCAGCGTCGGTGAAACCGGACGTTTCGGCGGCATGAACCGCCGCGAAATCGGACACGGCGCGCTGGCCGAGCGTTCCGTCCTCCCGGTCATCCCGCCGGAGAACGAATTCCCCTACGCCATCCGCGTGACCAGCGAAGTGTTGTAATCCAAGGGCTCCACCTCCATGGCCAGCGTCTGCTCCGGCGTGCTCGCGCTCATGGATGCCGGCGTGCCGATCAAGCGCCCCGTGGCCGGCATCTCCGTCGGTCTCGTCACCGAGTTCGACGAGAGCGGCGCGATGAAACGCCACACCACGCTGACCGACATCCTCGGCTCCGAGGATCACTTCGGCGACATGGACTTCAAACTCTGCGGCACCGACAAAGGTGTCACCGGGTTCCAGCTCGACCTCAAATTGCCGGGCCTCAGCCTCGACATCCTCAAAAAGGCGATCGATGAAGCGACCGAAGCCCGCGGCAAAATCCTGCAGGTCATGAACGCCGCGTTGGCCAGCCATCGCACCGAAATGAGCCCGTATGCCCCGCGCATCGAAACGCTCAAGATCCCCGTCGACAAAATCGGCCTCCTCATCGGCCCCGGCGGCAAGACGATCAAGGGCATCGTCGCGGAGACCGGCGCCGAGATCAACATCGAGGACGACGGTTCGGTCCACATCTACTCGAGCAACGGCGACAGCCTGCGCCGCGCCAAGGAGATCATCTCCGGCATGACCAAGGAAATCGAAGTCGGCGAGATGTATCAGGGCACCGTCGTGACGATCAAAGACTTCGGCTGCTTCGTCGAAGTGCTCCCGGGCAAGGACGGCCTCGTGCACATCTCCGAACTGGCCGACTTCCGCGTCAACAAAGTGGAAGACGTCGTCAAGGTCGGCGACTCGATCTGGGTCAAATGCATCGGGGTCGACGACCGCGGCAAAGTCAAACTCAGCCGCAAAGCCGCCATGAAGGAACGCGACCAGGAGGCCGTTCCGGCCGACGCGTAATCCGGAAACCGCACATTCACACGAAGGGCGTCCCGCGAGGGACGCCCTTTTTGCTTTCTTCCGCGCGCCACTTCGGGCATTGCTGCAGAGTCTCCCCCGGACGCCCTCGCTATGCCTGACAAGACGCCAGCGCCGGAAAAGCCGAAGCACGCCCTGGAAACCGAGGTCATCTGGGCGGTCATCGGCCTGTATTTGTTCATCGCCGGCGTCCTTCTTCTGATCCACCACCTGGAACCCGAGGGTCAGGAAACGAAAAGCTCCTCACCCTCGCCCAGCCACGCCTCGCAATACGGCGTGCCCGGCGGCCAACCGCACACCACCCGGCCATGATCACCGCGTTTTTCAAGGACAACGGGACGTTCCGCTTCACCCGCGAAGTGCAATCCGCCGCGGAAATGAAAGGCGCGCTCTGGATCGACGTGCTCCGCCCCACCCCGGAGGAGAAGGACATCCTGCGCACCGCCCTCGGCATCGAACTCACCCTCCAACATCCGACCATCTACCACGAGGACGACACCCTCTTCATGACCATGGGCTTGGTCAGCAAGGACGAAGAAAACGCCACGAAGGTCAACAAGCTCACCTTCATCCTCCACGAGGACTGCGTGGTCACCCTGCACGAGATCGAACTCATGCCCGTGGCCGTCTTCGCCCAGCGCATCCGGCGCAAGGCGCATCTTTATGACACGCCGCAGAAAATACTCTGGGGACTTCTCTTCGCCCTGA
>JBMSWZ010000300.1:0-2990 GCA_049425105.1 Cephaloticoccus sp. | reverse complement strand
CGAGGATCCTGCCGTCCGCGAGAAACTCGACGACTACACCTACGGCGAGGTCACCGAGCAGCTCGCGATGCTCGACGGTGCCGGCCACCCTTTCGATCTCGCCGCGGTCCACGCCGGCCAGCAAACGCCCGTCTATTTCGGGTCCGCGGTAAACAATTTCGGCATCCAGCTACTGCTGAACGGCTTTCTCCACGACTCCGTGCCGCCCGCGCCGCGCCGGTCCGTCAGCGTCACGGTGCCCGGCCTGCCGGCCCCTACCGAAGCGCGCGAGATTCCGGTCACGCACGAGAAGTTTTCCGGCTTTGTTTTCAAGATCCAGGCCAACATGGACCCGAAACACCGTGACCGCATCGCGTTTATCCGGGTCTGCTCGGGCAAGTTCACGCGCGATATGACCGTGACCCACCAGCGCACGGGCCGGCAAGTGCGGCTCTCGTCGTCGCACAAGCTTTTCGGCCAGGAACGCGAGACGGTCGACGAGGCCTGGCCGGGCGACGTCATCGGCCTGGTCGGTCACGGCGAGTTCGGCATCGGCGACACCCTCACCGAGGACCGGACGATTGCCTACGACGAAATCCCGCGTTTCCCGTCCGAAGTCTTCGCCTATATCTCGAACCCAGTGCCGGCCGACTCCAAGAAATACCGCGCCGGCCTCGACCAGCTGCTGCAGGAAGGCGTGGTCCAGTCGTTCAACGCCCGCCATGCCCCGCCCGGCGCCACCCTGCTCGCCGCCGTCGGCACCCTGCAATTTGAGGTCGTGCAACATCGCCTGCTCGCGGAATACAAAGCCGAGTCGCGGCTCACCCCTGCGCCGTGGACGCTCTTGCGCTGGCTTGAACCGCACCCGGCCTTGCAGGACGTCTCCTCGCTCATCGTCGCCAGCGGCGTCAGCTTCGGCACCGACAAGTTCGACCACCCCGTCGTGCTCTTCCCCAACGAATGGACCATGAACTATTTCGTCGAGAAGAACCCCGAGCTGAAACTGCACGAGCTGCCCATCGAGCAGGTCTGATTCCTCGCCATGCGCCGTGTGCTTTTCTTGTTCCTACTGCTGACGGCCAGCGCCTGGGGCGCGACCGAGGCGAGGCCCGTCATCCTGATGGTCCATGGCGCCTGGGGCGGGGCTTGGCAGTTTTCGCGGATTGAACCGTTTCTCCGCGACGCCGGGTTCGAGGTCCGGCGCGTCACGCTGACCGGCCTCGGCGAACGCTCGCATTTGGCCGACGCGAACATTGGACTCGAAACCCACATCGAGGACGTGCTCAACGTCATCCGGTTTGAGCGACTTGATCACGTCATCCTCCTCGGTCACAGCTATGGCGGCATGGTGATCACCGGCGTGGCGGACCGAATGCCCGCACGCATCGCCCGAATCCGGCGAGTCGGCTTTTGCGGCCATGGGCGCGGACCAGGCCCAGGCCCTCGCCGCCAAGGCGGAAGGCGGATTCATTCCGGCGTGGTGGGTGCGGCCCGAGAAACCCTATCCGCGCGACACGCCTCATCCGCTCCGCACCTTGGAGGACAAACTGATCCTGACAGGCGCCGGCCGCGATGTCCCTGGACTGTATGTGCTCACGACCGAGGACCTGGCTCACCCCGAGCGCGATGATTTCTATCCGGCTTCCCAGCGCGCCGCACAACGCGGCTATGTCGTGATCACCATCGGCGGCGACCACAATGTCTATTGGCGCCAGCCGGAGGCCACGGCGCTGGCATTGGCCGCCGCGTTGTGCTCGCCCTAAGCCGCTACGGTTTTTCGCTCGCTAGGCCGGGCGTTTCCGCGCTCCTTCGACCGCATGTCGTTTTTGCGCCGCCTTGCGTCGTTCACCGCCCTGTTCGCCTGCCTTGCCGCCGCGTCCCTCGCCAATGAGGTATACAAAGGCGCCATCATCATCGACGCCGCCACCGGCGCGGTGCTGTTCGAGGACAACGCCGACATCGTCAGCCCACCGGCGAGCATCACCAAGCTGATGACCTTTCTCGTCGTGCACGATCGCATCGCGAGTGGCGCGATCTCGTTGGAGACCCCCGTGCCCGTGGGCGCCGCCAGCTCCAAGATCGGCGGCACCCAGGTGTGGCTGAAGCAAGGCGAGTCTTTCCCCGTGGAGGAGATGCTCTACGCGCTGATGATTCAATCGGCCAACGACTGCGCGCATGCGCTGGCCCTCGCCGTCGCGGGGTCCGCCGACGCCTTTGTCGCGCTGATGAACGAGCGCGCCGCTTCTTTGGGGATGACTCAAACCACATTCCGCAGCCCCCACGGCCTGCCACCAGCCAATCGCAAGATCGCCGATGGCGACCTCACCTCCCCCCGCGATCTCGCCACCCTCAGCCGCTACCTGCTTCAGAACACCAACATTCTCGACTACACCTCGGTAAAGGAACGCGCGTTTCGCGACGGTTACGCGGACGGCCGCATCGAGATGCGCAACCACAACCATCTCCTCGGCAACGTCGAGGGCGTCGACGGACTCAAGACCGGCTTCACCCGCGGCGCCGGTTTCTGCCTCGCCGCCACCGCCCGGCGCGACGGCCGGCGGATCATCGCCGTGATCATGGGTGCGCCGGCCGCCAAGGTGCGCGACATCAAAATGGCCGAGTTCATCGAGCGCGGTTTCGCCGCCCTGCCCCCCGCCGACTCTCCCTTGTCGCTCGCGCCGATCCCCGCCGGCGCCGCCTCAACCATCGCCCAGCCTGCCCCGACCCAACCCGCCCAAGACGACGCCCCGGTGATCAAGTTCACCATCCCCAAACGCTAACCCCCCGGCGCGCCGCCCCCGCGTCACACCCGCGCCGCCCCCGCTTCGCACCCGTTAGTAACGTATTACGTTACAAACCGCTCCAGCGTCACTCACGTTTCAAGCCTCGGGAATTTGTAACGTAATACGTTACTAATCGCCCAAACCGTGGGCGATTAATGCGGTCAGTGCCGCAGGAACAGCATCGCCGCGCCAAGGAGGAGGAAGATGGCGCCGAGGAGGCCGGCCTCC
>JBMSWZ010000299.1:0-2995 GCA_049425105.1 Cephaloticoccus sp. | reverse complement strand
GGCTCGGGGAAGCCGCCCGGCGGGAAGCCGAGAGGAGCGCCGTCCTTGAAGAAGAAATATTCCTGCTCGAATCCAAACCAGGCGCCCTCGTCATCGGGGATGGTCGCGCGGGAATTGGTCGGGTGCGGGGTCGTGCCGTCGGGCATCATGACTTCACACATGACGAGCACGCCGTTCTTGCGGGTGCTGTCGGGATAACAGGCGACCGGCTTGAGCATGCAGTCAGAGCTGCGGCCCTCGGCCTGTTTGGTCGAGCTGCCGTCGAAGCCCCACATCGGGAGATCGGCGAGCTTCGGGAAGCTGGCGAATTCCTTGATCTGGGTCTTGCTGCGCATGTTGGCCAGCGGCGTGTAGCCGTCCAACCAGATGTATTCGAGTTTGTATTTAGCCATAGCGGGTGGTTCGGGTGGTTTTGACAGGGTTTTGGACTACAATCGCATCCAAGGCGCCGAGAGAAGCAGGCGGGACGCGAGTTGTAAAATCACGAATCCACTGAGCACCTTGCATGCCAGCGTTCACTGGATTTCCGGCAAACTTTCCGGAAACCCTGACATATTTTCAAGTTGTTGCCGCGCAACCAGCAGCAAAGCGGTTTTTGTTCGCCGCCAACGGCCTCGGAGCTTTGAGTTCTTGCGCCATGCCTGACGTCAAGGACACCAACCGCGCTCACGTCCGCATCGGCTATGACGGCACGGTGCAAAAGACCTTTCGCGGCCACGAGGCGGACAAGCGTTTCGCCAACGAATGCCGCGTTCTCCGCCACCTCGAGGCCCGCGGCTGCGACTTCGTGCCCCGCCTCCTCGCCAGCGACCCGGAAAAGCTGCGGATCGTCACCTCCAACTGCGGTCAGCGCGTCGACCACATCAGCGACGAGAAACTCAAGTCCCTCTTCGCCGAGCTCGAACACTATGGCGTGCGGCACGACGACCCCTACGCGCGCAACGTCACCTACCGCATCGCCGACGGCCGCTTCTGCCTGATCGATTTCGAACTGGCCACCTTGCTCGACGAAACCCCGCCCTCCCCCGGTCCCGATGCCTCCTGACCCCGCCCCCGTTCCGCTGCTCCGTTGGTCCGGCCTCACCCATCGCGGCAAGGTCCGGCCCAACAATGAGGACGCCTTCCTCGCACTCTGTTTCGACGGCCACGACGTGCGCTACCTGGGCAAGACCGGCGAAGCCGCCATCGACACCGCCGACTTTGTCTTCGCCGTCAGCGACGGCATGGGCGGCGCGCAATCCGGCGAATTCGCCAGCCGCATCACGGTGGAAAAACTTTCCCACTGGTTGCCGCGCAGCTTCAAGGTCTCCGCACTGGGCGTCGCGGTGAATCACGCTGAGGTCTTGCAGGAGATTTTTCACTCCATCCACGCCGAGCTCAACCGCCTTGGCCGCAGCTACGAGGAATGCCGCGACATGGGCACCACGCTGAGCTTGTGCTGGTTCACCCCGGACCGCGTCTTCTTTGGCCACATCGGCGACAGCCGCATCTATCACCTGCCCAAGGCCGGCGGGCTCCGCCAACTCTCCCACGACCACACCCACCCCGGCTGGCTGCGCCGCCAGGGCAAGATCAACGAGCGCGAGGCGCGGCACCACCCCATGAAGAACGTGCTCAGCCAGGCCCTCGGTGCCGGCCGGCAGATCGTCGAACCGCAAATCGGGGCCGTCGTCTACGAACCGGGCGATCGCTTCCTCATCTGCTCCGACGGCCTGATCGATGGCCTTTGGGACCATCATCTCGACGACTTCATCCGCGAGCCGGCGGGCGACCGCACGGTCGCGGCGCGGCTGATCGACGAAGCGCTGGAGCGATCCGGGCGTGACAATCTCACCGCGTTGGTCATCGAAACGCTGCCACCATCATGAATCGGTCCCTCGTCTTCGTCTACGGCACCCTCAAACAGGGCGGATCCAATCACCGTTTTCTGTCCGGTCAGGAATTCGTCACTGCCGCCCGCTCCGTCCCGGGCTACACGCTTTACCAGCCCGCCGACTATCCCGGCTTGGTCGCGGAAGCCGGCGACACCGAAGGGGTGCTCGGCGAGGTCTGGTCGGTCAGCCCCATCTGCCTCGCCAAACTCGACCAACTCGAAGGCACGCACCTGGGCCTCTACCGCCGCATCCCGCTCGCCCTCGCCGACCCGCACGGCGACTTGAAGGTCGAGACCTATCTTTATCTCCGGTCCGTTTCCGGGGTGCCGCGCGTCGGCGCGAACTGGACGGAACCCCGCCCAAGTTAACCCTTTTTGAGGTGGCGGGCGGAGACGCGCTCAACCCGGGTGAATTTTGCGCGAAACAATTCGTCCATGGCCTCAAGGACCTTTGCCGGGATTCGCTGATTCAGCGCCGCAAGGTCCGGCAATTCGCCGGTCGGTTCCGAGTCCTCTTCCCGGGTCACCGCTCGCACGGTGGGGCGGCCGAAATCCGGCTCACCCAGGTCCGCGGCCAGGAACGAATTCTCCTCGTCGACACTGGGCCCCACCGGTGCCTCACCTCCGGTTGGATCGTCGGCAACCTCCTCAATGGCCTCGGACTGTTCCGCCTCCTCGACGGGCTGCACCACCACCGGGGCGCGGAGGGCCAGTCGCGCCGCCACGCCCGCCTCCAGCCGGTCAATCAGCCGTTTTTTTTTTCGTCGCCGGACTCGTCTGCCGCCGGCGCCAGTTCGGCGATGGCCGTGAGTTCCTTGATCAGGGAGTCAATCGCCCGGGCGCGGCTGGCTTCGACGGCTTTGAGCAACGTGACCTCGAAATTGATCTTCTCCGCGAGGCCCAGTTTCACGCCCCCTTCGCCTTCGCGAAGCGCGTCCAGCAGCCGCGTGACCTGCTCCGTGCTCATCGGCGTGTCACCCAGCAGCTGGGTGGTGCCGCCGTGGGCAATCGCATCCAGCAAGGCCACGCGCACGTGCGCCTGCAGGTCGGTCAACAGCCGCACCAAATCGCGCCCGGCGGCATCACACTCGTCGACAATCGCGATGAGCTGCTGGTGGTCGC
>JBMSWZ010000298.1:0-3032 GCA_049425105.1 Cephaloticoccus sp. | reverse complement strand
CCGCGGTCCGCTGCTCACGTTCACCCTCGGCGGCGTGGGCTTCACCAATTTTCTCGCTTGGTGGGGCCGCGTCGGCGGCTGGGAGTCCTGCCAGCGGTTCCGGCAGCAAAACAAGAACCGCCAGCTGCGCATCACCACGATCGCGACCACGGACGGCGAGCTGATCTTCGACTTCGCCAACCACAACGCGCCCTACTCGGGCGCCATCGCCCGGCGCCACGCCCACCTCGGGCTCAACATCGCCGGGTTCCTCACCGCGGAACTCGGCGTCGGCGAATCCGCCCGCTGCATGGTGCGCGCCGCGGATGCCGCGGGCCTTGCAACCGCCTTGGTGCCCCTGAAATTGCACTGCAAGAACCGGCTCGGCGACCAGACCTACGCCCACCGCCTGCAGGAGGAAAATCCGCATGCCTTCAATGTGGTCCACCTGGACCCGCCGGCTTCCAAGGACATTGACCACCACCACGGCAAGGGCTTTCGCGCGGGCAAATACAACATCGCCTACTGGGCCTGGGAGCTGCCCGAGTTTCCGGACAACTGGGTGACGGCCTGCGCGTATTTCGACGAGATCTGGACGCCCAGCGATTTTGCAAGGGATGCCATCGCCATGAAGGTGCCGCGGCCGGTGATCACGATGCCGCACGCCATCGCCTTCACCCGGCCGGAGGGCGACGTGCGCGCGCGCTTCAACCTGCCGAAGGACCGCTTCCTGTTTCTGGTCCTCTACGACCTGAATTCCTACTCCGAGCGCAAGAATCCCGGCGCGGTGATCGAGGCTTTCCGCCGCTCCGGCCTGAGCGCCAGCGACACGCAGCTCGTCATCAAGGTGCATAACGTCCGGGGCAACGAAGCCGACATGGCCGCCTTGCGCGACGCCGTCGCGGACTTGCCGGGCACCATCATCATCTCCGAGACCTTGGAACGGCACGAGATCTACCAGCTCGAGGCCGCCTGCGATTGTTACGTGTCGCTGCACCGCTCCGAGGGCTTTGGCCTTGCGGTGGCCGAGAGCATGTATCTCGGCAAACCGGTCATCAGCACCGACTGGGCGGCCACGGCCGAGTTCGTGCACCTGGGCAACGGCTGTCCGGTGCGCTGCGAGCTGCGCACGCTCGAACGCAACTTCGGTCCCTACGGCAAGGGCCAGGTCTGGGCGGAGGCGGATGTCGATCACGCCGCCGAGTGGATGCAACGCCTCGCCGGCGACGCGGCGCTCGCCGTCCGACTCGGCGCCGCCGCCCGCGCCACGATCGAGCAGCGCCCTTCGCGGGCCGGCCGGTCAACGGCGATGCGGTCTATGCGATCCTCGGGGCCGGCGGGGTGCCCTGCCAGCTCGGTGGCGGCATCCGCGCCCGCGCCACGATCGAGCAGCGCTTTTCGCCCGCCACGATCGGCGCGCGTTACCGGCGCCGCCTCGAAAACATCGTCATGTGGTGACGGTCACCGTCCGGCCTCGATCACGAGGTTGCGGACCATCATGTCGAGCAGCCGCGTATCATTTTCGGCGCCGCTCGGCGGCAGGTCGCTCCGCAGGAGGAATCGGTTCTCACCCGGCAGCAAAGTCACGCTCCGAATCTCGGCGTCTTCCGAACGTTTGCTCGAAACCTCCGCCTCCCACAGGACCCGTCCGTCAGCTCGCGCCAGCACCACGTTGCGCTTGCTGATGGCGTTGAGCACAAATCGCAGCGTCACCGACACCGGTGTATCGTGACGGTTGGTCAGCACCAACTCCGCCGGACCGCCGGTCCAGCGCCAGAAAAACGTGTCCGCCCGCTCGGCCTCGAACCAGCCATTGCCAAACTCCACGCTTAGCTGCGGGTTGGTTGAGGAGCCGAGCAAAGTTGCGGGGCCGATCAACGCCGCACCCGCCGTGGGCCCGGGCTGCAGCCGAATGACACAATCCTTCAGGCAAAAGGCCAGTCGACGGGGATCGTGTTGGGCCGCCGTGCGCGAGTCATCAGTTTGAAAATGCAGCGTCGTCGCACCGGGCAAGAGTCGCACCACCGGCAGGCGCACCCGGGTCACTTCATCGCGAATCGCGCCTTGCCACAGGACGTCCCCCGCGGGGCCCGCCACCGTAACCTCCCTCTCCTGCAATGCCGAAAGGATGAACTCGATCTCCGCCTCCAGCGAAAAGCCATGGGGATTCACGAACGTCATCGTCGCCGAAGCCCGGCTCCAACGCCAATAGTGATCGCGTTGTCGCTCGGTCTCGTGCCACTCCGGCGAGAATACAATGCGCAGTTTGCCGCCTTCATCGGAGCGCGCGAAGTCGGCGCCGGCCGTGATCGCATAACCGTCGCCCGGCGGGGGCTGCAAAGCCGCCGGGGCGCAGAGCAGGGTCAGGTTGCCCAGCAGCAGGACCGGCCACCAACGCGGTGTGGCCGGCACGAGCACGTTGAAGGCGAGCTGCATCGGCAGGAGCACCCGGGAGGCCGCGCCGGGATAGCCCTCCCACACGGCATCCCCGAGCACCAGCATCAGCACCGCGAAACTCGCGCCGATGCGCCACCACGCCTGCCGCCACTGCGGCCGCAGCACGAGGTAAAGGAACTGCACCGTGAGAGCGACCAGCAGAAGAATGCTCCAAAAGGTGCCGTTTTGCCAAACGCTCGGCGCCCAGGTCTCGGGACTCACCGTCTCGACCCAGACGTCCCGCACCTTGTGGCACCAACCGGCCAGCGGCATTGCAAAATTGCGTGCCCCCGCGTTGGCCGCCGGGCCGACCATGCGTTGGATATAGACCAGCCAGACCGCTAGCGGCAGCGCCACCAATGCCCCGCGCAGCAAAAGGCCGGGCCAGCGGCGCGGCGCGCGCAAGTCCTCCGGCCGGCCCAAGGCCGCTGCGCCAAGTAAATTCGTTTCCTTGCCCAGACCGGCGACTGCGAGCAGCGCCGCGCCCAGCCACGGTTTGTTCTTCTCCACCAGCAGCACGCCCGCGGCGATCAACAACAGGCTCGGCCCGTCGACCAGGGAGTTGCGCACGCTGACCGCCATGCCGAAGGAATACAGCACCCCCGACCAGCGCAGCC
>JBMSWZ010000297.1:0-3038 GCA_049425105.1 Cephaloticoccus sp. | reverse complement strand
CCCCCCCCCCCCCCCCCCCACGCCCGGGATCAGTTCCACTCCCGCCGGATCGGCGAGGTAGTCCTTGTCGACAATCAGGGTGCCGTCGCGATCCAGGAAGAGCGCCCGGCTCATGACTGATGGGCGACGTAGGCGAGGAGTTCCTCCGGCGTGACCGGGGCGGTGCCGAGCTTGCCGACCACGAAGCCGGAGGCCGCGTTGGAGAACTGTGCGGCTTGCTCAAGCTTGGCGCCGGCCGCGAGGGCAAGGACGAGGCTGGCCAAGGCGGTGTCACCCGCGCCGGAGACGTCGAAGACCTCGCGCGCGGCGGTGGGCATGGTCTTGGTGACCTTGCCGTCCGTGCTCAGCAGCATGCCGTCTTCGCCCAGCGTGATCACCAGATTCCGGGTGCGATGAGCGCGGTGGATCAGGTTGCAGATCTGGGCGCCCGGATACGGGGCATGCGGGTCGGGCTCAAGGCCGGCGAGCTCGTAGGATTCGCGCCGGTTGGGCGTGATGAGGTCGAGGTCGCGGAACTTGAGCTTCCGTTTCGGCTTTGGGTCGAGCGCGATGAATTTTCCCGCGGCGCGGGCGAGCTTGGTGACCCGGGCCACCAAGCCGTCGGTGAGGATGCCCTTGGCGTAGTCGGAGAGGATGATTGCGTCGGCATCCTCGATGGCGGCGCGCAGGAGGGTCTCGGCCTCGTCGGGGGTCAGCTGATAGGCGGCCGGCGCGGATTCCCGGTCGAGGCGGCAGAGTTGCTGGTGCTGCACCAGCACCCGGGTCTTCACGATGGTGGCGCCGGTGCCGGGAGTGGGGAGAATCCCGATCCCGCGCTCCGAGAGGATGCCGGACAGGCGCCGGCCGGCCTCATCGTCGGCAATGAAGCCGGCCACGGTGCAACCGGCGCCGAGCGACGCGATGTTCAACGCGACGTTGGCGGCACCGCCGGCCGTCCAGCTGTCGCGGGCAATGTCGACCACGGGCACCGGGGCCTCGGGCGAAATGCGCGTGGCGTCGCCCCAGATGTAGTGGTCAAGCATCACGTCGCCGATGACGAGGATGCGCAGCTTGGCGATTTTTTTAAGGAGCGGGCCGAACGACTTCATCGGATTTCCCAATCGTAGGGGTGCGAGGAAAGCAGCTTGGCGCCGCGGGCGGTGACTTGCACGACGTCCTCGATGCGGCAGCCGCCCAAGCCGGGGTAGTAGAGGCCGGGCTCGATCGTCACCACGGTGCCTTTCTTCAGCACCTGCGGCACGGCGGAAACGCGGGGCGGCTCATGGATGGCCACGCCCAGACCGTGGCCCGTGCCGTGGAAGAAGCCGACGGAGCCGCTCTTGCCGCGCTTGGTCTCGTAGTCGGCGGCGTCGAAGACCTCATTGACCTTGGCGTGGACGTCGCTGCCGTTGACGCCGGCTTTGACGGCTTTGATCGCGGCTTGCTGGGCGGTGTGCACCGTGGCGTAGAGCTTGCGCTGGGCCTCGGAGGCCCGGCCTTTCAAGTAAGTCCGGGTCATGTCGCCAAAGTAGCCCGTCTTCACTACGCGGGGGAAAATATCCAGAATGATGAGTTGGTTCGGCCGGAGCGGACCGTGGCCGCGTTCATGGGGATCGCAGGCTTGGTCACCGCCGGCCACGATCGTGTGATCGGCGCGTCCGCCTTCGCGGAGGATGGCGGCCTCGATGGCGAAATTCAGTCGTTCCGAGGTCAGCGGCTGGCCCTCGAAGATCAACGAGCGGCCGCGGATGCGGGAGCGGCGCAGGATGTCCTCGGCCACGGTGAAGCCGACCGAGCTCAGGCGGTTGCCCTCGCGGATGGCGGCGGCCTCCCTGGCGCTCTTGATCTCGCGCTCCGGCAACAGCTGGCCGTCGGCAAGTTCAAGTTTCACGCCCAGTTCGCGCAGCTTCACGAAGAGGGCGGCGGGAATATCATCGGCCACGCGGAAGCCGGGCACCTTGAAGCTCTTGGCCAGCACGGCGATCACCTCGGCGGGCCCGACTTTGCGATCCGGGTAGGCTTGGCGGGCGCGGGCCACGGTGTCTTCCAATGAGACGACTTGATCGAAGGCCTTGGACTTGAGCACGCGGCCGAATTCGAGGGCGCTCTGCACGGTCACGCGCTTGCGGCCGGTGCCGAAGGCGATGAAGGGATCGTGCACGGGCACGCGGCTGAAATACAGCTGGTCGGGGCTCGACCCGGTGTCGGCGTAAAGGAGCGGGGGCAAGGATTGGGAGCTCACGGCGTAAAGCGGGGTTGATTGTCGGATGAGGGAAGATTAGCCACCGATGCCGTGAAAAACGCAAATCCGGTTTCTTGGCGCCGAGTGTTTCTGGTTGTGCTGGTGCTGGCCCTGCCGTGGGCGGGGGGCGCCCGGGCCGCGCCGAAGGAACCGCGCGCGTAGGCTGGGTCGATGGCCCGCGACGCCCGCACCGATCCCGACGAGGAGCGCGAGGCGCGCCGACGCATCGCGCAGGCGCAGATCCGCCAGTTCCCCGATCCGGTGCTGCGCTCCGAGACGCACCCCGTGGAGGCGTTCGACGACGACCTGCGCGCGCTCGCGCAGCGCATGTTCGAGCTCGCCGACGATGCGGTCGGGGCGGGCCTCGACGCGCCGCAGATCGGCCTGCTGCGCCGCTTCGCCGTCGTCCAGCTCGCCGACGACGAGGGCTGGCTGGCGATGGCGAACCCGGAGATCACCGTCGCCTCGGACGAGACCGAGGTCGGCGGCGAGGGCTGCCTGTCCCTCGACGTGCTCCTGCGGCAGGCCCACTCCGTGCCCGTCGCCCGCTCGACTCGGATCACGGTGCGCTGGCAGGATCTCGATGGTGCGTGGCAGCAGCGCGAGCTCGTCGACATGCCGGCGCGCATCGTCCAGCACGAGGTCGACCACCTCGACGGCGTGCTGACCCTGGACCGGGCCGAGCCCGAGGCGCGCCGAGAGGCGATGCGGATCATCCGGGAGGAGTCGCGCTGAACGTGCGCGCGCCGTTCGCGGGCACGTCCGCGTTCGGCGCCGCCGTCCTGCGCGGGCTCGGAGAGCGAGGCGTCGACCTGCC
>JBMSWZ010000296.1:0-3043 GCA_049425105.1 Cephaloticoccus sp. | reverse complement strand
GTTCGGCGCGCCCTCATACATCAGAACCGTGGCGCCGTTGGCGAGCGGGCCGTAGACGACGTAGCTGTGGCCTGTGATCCAGCCGATGTCGGCGGTGCACCAGTAGATGTCGTTCTCCTTGAGATCGAAGACATACTTCGTGGTGATCGTGGTGCCGAGCAGGTAGCCGCCCGAGGTGTGCAGCACGCCCTTCGGTTTGCCGGTGGAGCCGCTGGTGTAGAGGATGAAGAGCGGGTGCTCGCTGTCGAAGGCCTTGGGCTTGTGCTCGGCCTTGGCCGCGGCCATCACGTCGTGCCACCAGCGATCGCGGGGCTGGGTCATCGCGACCTCGTTGCCGGTGCGCTTCAGCACGATGACGTGTTCCACGTTCGGCGTGCCGGTGAGCGCGCGGTCCACGGCGGACTTGAGTTCCACGACCTTGCCGCGGCGCCAGCCGCCGTCGGCGGTGATCACCAGCTTGGCGTTGCAGTCGTTGACGCGGTCCTTGATGGCCTCGGAACTGAAACCGCCAAAAATCACGGTGTGGATCACGCCGAGGCGCGCACAGGCGAGCATCGCCACGGCGGCCTCCGGCACCATCGGCATGTAAATCGCGGCGCGGTCGCCCTTTTTCATGCCCAATGCCTCCAAGGCATTGGCGAACTTGCAGACCTCGCGGTGCAGTTGCTTGTAGGTCAGCGTGCGGATGTCGCCCGGCTCGCCCTCAAAAATAATCGCCGCCTTGTTTTCCCGCGGCGTGCCCAGATGACGGTCGAGGCAGTTCTCGGAGACGTTTAAAGTCCCGCCGGTGAACCACTTGGCGTGCGGCACCTTCCATTGCAGCACCTGCTTGAAGGGCTTGCGCCACGCCAACAATTCCTTCGCCTGGCGCCCCCAGAACTTCGCTGGAGAGTTGACAGATTCTGCGTAGAGTCTCTTCTAAGTCGCTTCACTCCCAAGGTTTGCTTGGGCTTTGAACTGGGCAGATCGCTTGAACACCCGACTTTCGCGGGCTACGGAAGTAATCGTTTGATCTGTCACTTAGGTGGCGGGTTTGAGGTTTAAGGAAAGCGAAACTGCGTTCCTTATCCCGGCACGACTTTCCTGCGTCAAGTGTGCGCCGATTTTTTGACTCAAAAGCTTCTGTATGGATAACAAGACCCCGTCCGCGACTGCGGACAACAACGACTCGGCGGCGCCAGAAAACGCACCGGACAAACTCATTCACGTGGAGGGCGTCCTCGACATCGACCGCCAGCGCGGCGGCAACGGCCAGCTGATCGACCTCACCAAGGGTGGCAAGCGCCGGCCCACCGACCCCTTTGTCCCGAAGGAACTCATCCGCCGCTTCAAGCTCCGCGACGGCAACGTCATCGGCGGCACCGCGTTCCCCGCCGAGGGCCGCTTCCCGAACCCCAAGATGAAGTTCATCGAGACCGTCGACGGCGTCCCGCTTGAGGAGCGCCGCGGCAAGTTCGAGTTCACCAGCCTCACCACCATTTCCCCGGAGGAGCACCTGCGCCTCGAGATGAAGGACGGCCGCATGACCACCCGCGCCGTCGACCTCTTCTGCCCGATCGGCAAGGGCACCCGCGGCCTCATCGTCGCCCCGCCCCGCACCGGCAAGACCACCCTACTCCGCGACATGGCGTTAGGCGTGTTGGAAAACAATCCCGAGTGCCACGTCATGATCCTGCTCGTGGACGAGCGCCCGGAGGAAGTCACCGACTTCCGCCGCAGCGTCCCCGCCGAGATCTGGGCTTCGTCGAACGACGAGCAGATTGAGAACCATATCCGCGTCGCGGACCTTTGCATCGAGCGCGCCAAGCGCCTCGTTGAGGTCGGCCGGGACGTCGTGCTCTTCGTGGACTCGATCACCCGCCTCTCCCGCGCGCACAACACCCAGCGCAACTCCGGCCGCACCGGCTCGGGCGGTCTGGACGTCCGCGCCCTGGAAAAGCCCCGCCAGCTTTTCGCCGCGGCGCGCAACACCGAGGAGGCCGGCAGCCTCACCATCATCGCCTCCGTGCTCATCGAGACCGGCAGCCGCATGGACGACGTGATTTTCCAGGAATTCAAGGGCACCGGCAATATGGAACTCGTCCTCGACCGCAAGTGCGCCGAGATGCGCCTCTGGCCCGCCATCAATGTCGCCTCGTCCGGCACCCGCCGCGAGGAGCTCCTCCTCGACGCCAAGGACCTCGACGGCATCCACTTCTTCCGCCGCGCCCTCGTGCAGCAGAAGATTGAGGACGCCACCGAGACCATGATCACGCGCCTTTCGAAGACCAAGACCAACGCCGAGTTCCTCAAACTCATCGCGCAGTAACTTCCTTCTTGCCGCGCCCCCGGCCGGCCCCACACCTTTTCCCTTCGCCTGCGGACTTCGCCCGCACCTTCGACGTCAAAACTCCCACGAATGCATAGCTTCTCCGAGCAGTGTCTCGACATGGCCCGTTCAATGTTGGGCCACAACATTGATTCCATCCAAGCCAACGGCACTGTTCTGCCCGTCCCCGGCGAGCAATCCCGCCCCGACGAGCCCGGCCACGTCGCCTTCGCCCTCGGCGAGTTTTACCGCAACACCGGCGAGACGACCCTCTACGGCCACGACATCATCGACCTCGCGGCCCGCTGCATCACCGCCCAGATGTTTACCGAGCCTGCCGCGGAAAACGGCCTGGCCTACGCCGCCCTCGGCCTCCTCGCCTTCGGCCCGTCCAAGGACCGCAACCCTGTCTGGGAGCGCCTCGTCGACGAGACGAAGGAGCGCATCGACAAGCAGCTCCTGCACCGCAGCGACTACGACAACCACTGGCAATCGTTCAATGTCGCCAAGGCCGTCGCCCGCTACAGCCTCGGCCTCTCCAAGAAGGACGAAACCTCGCGCCTGATCGAGCGCATGGTGGACCGCATCAACCAGACGAGCTCCACCGGTTTCTTCGACGACGCCACCTCCGGCATCGGCGGCAATTTCAATCTCTACGGCGTGATGTCCTTCGTGTTCATCCGCTCCGCCCTCCAGCTGCATGCCAATAGCGGCGTCCGCGACCGCAAGCTGCCC
>JBMSWZ010000295.1:0-3054 GCA_049425105.1 Cephaloticoccus sp. | reverse complement strand
GGGGGGGGGCGCGCGCCGGCCGAGCCGAAGCACCTGCTGCTCCGGCGAATCCGGCACGCCGGTCGCGCGCAGGCCCTCGGCGCTGGTCGACGTCAGCACGGTGACGCCGAGCAGGAGCAAATCCGGCGCATGGTCGCGCCGGGCGCGGTCGGCCCACTGGAGCATTTCCGTGCCGCCGCCGGCGTGGACCGTGAGCATCTTGATCGGGAGCCGGGAAACCGATTCCACGGCCTTGGCGACGGTGTTGGGGATGTCGTGGAGCTTGAGGTCGAGGAAGATGTTGAAACCCATGTCCGCCACCTCGCGCACGCAGTCGGGGCCGCAGGCGGTGAACATCTCGAGGCCGATCTTGGTCCAGCGCACGGTGCCCTGAAGTTGCTGGAGCACCGGCCGCAACGGCGCTGGAGAGGGGGCATCGAGGACGAGGATCAGATCGCAGGGCATGTGAGAGCAAAGTTGTGCACAGGAAACGCGATTAATCCAAAGCGAAAATGGGTCGGACTGGATTTGCCGGCGGACTTGTGTCTGACTGCGCGGGCCGTGTCGAAGGTCTGCTATTCCGCTCCCGCCAAGCTCAACTTGTTTCTTGCCGTCACGGGGCGGCGGGTGGACGGTTTTCACGACCTGGTGTCGGTGGCGGCTCCGCTGGACTGGGGCGACGAATTGGCCGCCACGTGCACCGAGCAGGGAGCGGGGGAACGCTTCAGCTTGAAATGCGGTGATCCGTCGGTGCCGGTGGACGGGAGCAATCTTGTGCTGAAGGCGGCGGCGGCGTTCGCCGGGGCGACTGGCTGGAAGGGTGGGGCGCAGTTTCAACTGACCAAGGCCATCCCGGTGGGCGCGGGCCTGGGCGGCGGCAGCAGTGACGCCGTCGCAACGCTGCGAGTGTTGAACGACTTGTCCGGCGGGAGGCTCGGTGACGCGGCCCTGCGGGATCTGGCGGCCACACTCGGGGCCGATTGTCCGCTGTTTCTCGCGGGCGGCCCGGTGGTCATGCGCGGGCGGGGCGAGCAGCTGGAGGCCTTGGCCGCGGGCGAGCTGGCGCGGCTGCGCGGACGGCGGGTCTTGATCTTCAAGCCGGGCTTTGGGGTATCGACCCCTTGGGCCTACGGGCGGATGGCGGCACGGCCGGAGACCTATGTGCCGGCGGCCGAGGCGGAGGCGCGGCTGGCGGCGTGGCGAGCCGGCGCGGCTCCGGCCGAGGACCTCCTGTTCAATGCCATGGAGTCGGTGGTTTTTGCGAAGTTCCCCGCCTTGCCGGCGCTGCATACGGAACTCCATGAGCGATTTGGGCTGCAACCGCGGATGAGCGGGAGCGGGAGTGCGTCGTTTGCGTTTTTGGACGAGAAAACCGCGCCCGGACCGGTGGTGGACTGCATCCGGGCGGCGTGGGGGCCGACGGCCTTCGTCCTGACGGCCCGGCTGGCTTAAATCGCATTGACCAATCGATTTGGCCCGGCGTTATGGTGTGGCGCCGCGGGAGAATCCGGCGTCGGCGGCGGTGCATGGCCGACTCCAAAGACCAGACCGAAATCACCCTGAAGGGCATTCCCGCATCCGAGGGTATCGCCTACGGGCGGGTCTTTGTCTTCAATCAAAGCGATGTCGAAGTGCCTCAATATCAGGTTGATGCCGAAAAGCGGATCGACGAGGTGGCGCGGTTCGACCAGGCGCTGGTGTTCACCCGGCAGCAGATTGCCAAGATTCAGGCCGAGGTGGAGGAAAACATCGGGCCGGAGGAGGCCCGGATCTTTGACGCCCACCTGATGGTGCTGGAGGACCAGGCGCTCATCACGGAGACCATCCGCGAGTTCGAGACCACGGGCCTCAACATCGAAACCTGCTTCAACAAGATCTCGTCGCGCTACATCAAGGCGTTTTCCGAGATCGAAGACGAATACCTGCGGGAACGCGCCAGTGACATCCGCGATGTCGCGCAGCGGGTGCTGCAGAACCTGTTGGGCCAGTCGGACACCAGTTTGAGCAAGCTGGCGGGCGAGCGCATCGTGGTCGCCAACGATGTCTCACCGTCCGACTCCGCCGGGCTGGACCGCAGCACGGCGCTCGCGGTGGTGACCGATTCCGGCAGCAAGACCAGCCATGCGGTGATCGTGGCCCGTTCGTTGAAGGTCCCAGCCATCGTCGGCATGCGCGACCTGACCCAGCGCGTGCGCAACGGCGACTGGATGATCGTCGATGGCTACGAGGGCATCGTCATCCTCAACCCCACGGATTCGACGCTCTTCCGCTACGGCAAGATCCAGGAGCAGAAGCGCAGCCTCGAGCAGCAGCTGCTGGAGGCGAACCGCGAGCCCGCGGTCACGCTCGACGGCACAAAGGTGGCGTTGATGGCCAACATCGAGAAGGTCGACGAGATCCGGCTGGTGCAGGACTACAACGCCGAGGGCGTGGGCCTGTTCCGCACGGAATACCTTTTTCTCGACTCGTCGCGCATCCCCTCCGAGGCGGAGCAGACCCTGGCCTACCAGCAGGTGGCGTCGGCGCTGGCGCCCAATCCCGTGATCATCCGCACGCTCGACCTCGGCGGCGACAAGCCGATGACGGGCAACCCGCACCTGTTCCCGAAGGAAAACAACCCCTTCATGGGCTTCCGGGCCATCCGCTTCTGCCTGGAGCACACGGACATTTTCAAGGACCAGCTTCGCGCCATCCTCGCGGCCAGCGCCCACGGCAACATCCGGCTGATGTATCCCATGATCAGCGGCACCGAGGAGCTCGCCCGCGCCAACGCGCTGCTGGAGGAATGCAAGGCCGAGCTCACGGCGCGCGGCACGGCCTTCAACCCGAAGCTCACCGTCGGCACCATGATCGAGATCCCGAGCGCCGCGGTGACGGCCGACATCCTCGCGGAAAAGTGCGGCTTCTTCAGCATCGGCACCAACGACCTGATCCAATACCTCCTCGCGATCGACCGGGTGAACGACCGCATCGCGCACCTCTACGAGCCGACGCACCCGGCGGTGGTCCGCACCCTGCGGCAGATCATCGAGGCCGCCCACAAGAAGAAGATCAGCGTGAGCGTATGCGGCGAGA
>JBMSWZ010000294.1:0-3056 GCA_049425105.1 Cephaloticoccus sp. | reverse complement strand
ACTACGTCGTGGTCGGCGCCAAATGGGACCGGCACGGCCCGTATCACTTCCTCGTCGATACCGGCTCGACCGTGATTCACGTGTCGCCCGAACTGGCCGAGCGTTACCGCGTGAAAAACGCGCCGCCCACCGGCATTCCGCCCGTGCAGGTGCGCTCCGCCAGCGGTGAGGTCATCACGCTGCCCTCGGCGGTGGTTGAGGAAATCCGGCTCGGTGACGCACACTTCGAGGATGTGCCCGTGGTCGTTTACGACTGCGCCGCGCTCTCCGCCCACCTCGGCATCAAGATCGACGGCATCCTCGGCTTTCCACTTTTCCGTGACACCCGGCTCACGCTGGATTATCCGCAGGCCCGGCTCATTCTCGCTCCGGGGAAGAGCAACGCCCTGCCGCCCGGCACCCCCGTCGCCTACACCGGGGCCCGCGGCGCGCCGGTGATTCCGGTGCAGCTCGGCGGCCAGACGGTCCCGGTGCTGCTCGACAGTGGCAGTGACGCCGCGCTGAACCTCAACCCCGCGGATCTCGCCCTCACCTACGCCGCGCCCCCGCGCCCCGCCGTGCTCGTGGGCACGCTGTCCGGCGATCACCTGCAGGAAAGCGCCCGCGTCGCCGAATCGCTCGAGGTGGCGGGCTACACCGTGCCCGCGCCGATCATTTACCTGAACGAAAACCTCAACGCCCTCGGCGGCGAAGTGCTGCGCAACTTCAGCGTCACGTTCGACCAGACGCGGAAGACCGTGACCTTTCACCGCGAATCGCGCTCCCCCATCACCGTGCCCGCCAAGCGCAGCACCGGCCTGAGCTTCAACAAGACCCCCGCCTACTGGCGCGTGGCCGGCGTGGTGCCCGATTCGCCCGCGACCTGGGCCGACGTTCAGGCGGGCGACCTCGTCAGCCGCATCAACGGCGAACCCGTCGCCCAATGGGGCTTCGAGCGCTACGCCCGGCTCATCGCGACGGCCGACGCCGTGACCTACACCTTCTTGCGCGGCAACGAGGAAACCCCGCGCACGCTGTCGGTCTTTCTGCTAGTGCCCTGATCCATCGACCGGCGCAGGCGGAACACCGCCGCCCCGTCGTGCCCGGCATCCCAGGGAAACACCGTGATGCTGTCCTCCAGCGTGAACGCCGAACCGGCGCGCGTGCCGAGGAAGGCCTGCACCACGCGCTCGTTTTCGTCGGTATCGATGCTGCAGGTCGAATACACCAACCGTCCGCCCGGCGCCGTGACGCGCGCGGCGGCATGGAGCAATGCGAACTGCTGGCGCGCGTGCTTGCGAAAATCGTTTTCCTGCAGCCGCCATTTCACGTCGATGCGATGCCGCATCACGCCGGTGTTGCTGCACGGCGCATCAAGGAGCACCGCCGCGTAGTTCATCGGCAGGTTGTGTTCGCGCAGGAGCTTGCCGGCGTCCTGCAGGAGATCGGTCTGCACCAGCGCGACATCCACGCCGCGCACCGTCGCCAGGTTGCGCTTCAGCCGGTCGATGCGCGGGCCCGGCAAATCGAGCGCCACGACCCGGCCGCCCGCCCCGCCGGCGGCGAGCGCATCGGCCACGGCCACGGCTTTGCCACCGGGCGCGGCGCACAGGTCGAGAACGGTCTCGCCCGGTTGGATCTCCAAGGCCGCGACTGCGTGACGCGTCGCCGGATCCTGCAGGTAGATCGCACCGGTCTTCAGCAATGCCTCCAGTTCCGCCCAGTGCCCGGGCGCCGCCGTGAAAAAGTCCGGCCAGGTGGTGGGCTCCAAGAACGCCGGCAATTCCCCCGCGCGGCGGCGCACCATCAGGCGCGCCGGGGTCTGGTTCCATTCCAGCAACCGCCGGGTCGGCTCCGCGCCAAACTGCTGCAGCCAGCGACGGACCAGCCAGACGGGATGCGAAAAATACTCCGCGAGCACCTCCGGCTTCGCGAGTTTGGGCGGCGGCGCCACCGCCATCAGCGGCGCCAGCTTGCGCACCACGGCGTTGACCAGGCGCGCCTCCGCCGGGCTGGCCAAACTCTTCGTTTGCTCCACCGCATGATGCACGATCTTGGCCACTTGGCCGGTCGGATCGTCCCCGTCGGCCGCGGCCGCAATCAGTTCAAAGGCCGCGACCTACAGCACCGCGCGCGTGCTGAAACGTGGCGGATGCGCCACCAACCCGCGCAACGCCGCCTCGATACGGCCGTAGTGGCGGACGACGCCATAAACCAAGTGCTGACACCGCGCCCGGTCCACCGCCGCCAGGTCCGGCGGCACGCCTTCCAGCAAGGCGTCCACCCGCTCCCGTTGATCGAGCCATCGCGCCACCAAGCGCGCCGCGTTTGTCCAAGCTCCTCCCGGTCCGTGGGTTGCATTGCTCATGGGTTTAATCGGATACACTGTTTGACATTCCGGGGCATCGTAGGATGAACTAAATCCTTACCGTCTCTCCAACACGCAATCATGAATTCTGAAGCAGTCTCCGCATTGATCGCCAAGAACCCGACCCTCAAGGCCGCCAAAGCCAAGCTGGAGTCGATGGCCCCAGGGTCGTATTGCGTGCACCGCAGCTGGGGCTTCGGCCAGATCAAAAGCTACGATGAGGGCACCCAACGCCTGATCATCGACTTCAAGGAAAAGGCCAACCACCCGATGGACCCGGTGTTCTGCATCAACACCATGGAGGTGCTGCCGTCGAACCACCTGCTCGTCCGCAAGGAGACCGAGCCTGACGTGATCGCCACCCTCGTCGCGGAAAACCCCGCCCAGCTGATCGTCGAGGCGCTCGCGTCCTACCCGAACAACGCCGCCACCGCCATCGAGATTGAAATCGTCCTGGCCCAGGTCGTCGGCGAGGCCAAGTTCAAGAAATGGTGGTCCACCGCCCGCAAGTCCGTCGCCAAGGACCCCCGCGTCGCCATTCCGGAAAAGAAGACCGAGTGCTACATCCTGCGCGAAACCCCGGTTTCGGCCGAGGACGAGATCCTCGAGCAGTTCAAGGGCACCCGCTCCGCCCGCCGCCGCATCGCCCTCGCCGTCGAGCTCCTCGACACCGCCTCCAAGAAGGACCTGAAGGACGAACTGCACGAGC
>JBMSWZ010000293.1:0-3056 GCA_049425105.1 Cephaloticoccus sp. | reverse complement strand
ACTCGCCCGCGAAAGTTCCGACGGCTGGAACAACGCCGGCACCGGCCACGCCGGCATCTGCGAGCTCAGCTACACGCCGAACCGCGGACCCGATGGCGAGGTGGACGTCACCAAGGCCATCACGATCTTCGAACAGTTCGAACAGTCGCTGCAGTTTTGGGGCTACGCCGCCGCCCAGGGCATGCTGCCCGAGCCGCGGGACTACATCAACCCGGTGCCGCACCTGAGCTTAGTGCACGGCCAGGAGCAGGTCGACTTCCTCAAGTCGCGCCACCGCGGCATGAGCGCGCATCATTTCTTCCGCGAGATGGCCTACACCACCGACCGGTCGACCATCGCCAGTTGGGCCCCGCTCCTCGTGGACGGTCGCGATCCTAACGTGCCGATCGCCGCGACCAAGATGGACGGCGGCACGGACGTGAATTTCGGCGCCATCGCCCGCAAGCTTCTCACCTGGCTCTCGGCGCAAGACGGCTGCGGCATTGCCACCGGCTACCGCGTCATCGACCTCGACCAGACTGCCGAGGGCTGGGAGGTCACCGTGCGCAACCTCGCCAACGGCCAGATCCGTTTAAACCGCGCGAAGTTCGTCTTCGTGGGCGGCGGCGGCGGCAGCATCCAGTTACTGCAGAAATCCGGCATCGCCGAGCAGCGCGGCCTCGGCGGCTTCCCCATCGGCGGCAACTGGCTCGTGTGCCAAAACCCCGAGATCGTGGCCCGGCATCGCGCGAAGGTTTACGGCCAGGCCCTTGACGCCGCCCCGACCATGGCGGTGCCCCACCTCGACACCCGCGTGCTCGACGGCAAGCGCACCCTGCTCTTCGGGCCGTTCGCGTCGTGGACGACGAAGTTCCTCCACAAGAAGGGCAGCTGGACCGACCTGCCCGGCTCCATCCGCCCACACAATCTCGCCACCCTGATCAAGATCGGCCTGACCAACATCCCGCTGATCCGCTACCTCGTGCAACAGGGCACGCAGAGCATGAAGGACCGCATGGACGTGCTCCACGTGTTCTACCCCGGAGCCACGGTCGCGGATTGGAAGCTCATCGACGGCGGCATCCGCGTACAGGCGATCAAGAAAACCGACGGCGAGGCCGGCATCGTGCATTACGGCACAGAGGTCATCACCAATCCGCAAAAGACCATCTCCGCCCTGCTCGGCGCCTCCCCCGGCGCTTCGACCTCGGTGAACATTGTCCTCGAGGTCATCTGCAACTGCTTCAGCCACCTGCTCGATACCGACGAAGGCCGCGCCCGCATGAAGGCGATGATCCCGACCTACGACGTCGATCTCAAGGACCCCGCCCAAGCCGATTTCTTCCACACCGTGCACGCCACCGCCCGGAAAAACCTGCAGTTGGATTGAGTTTTCGAAACCCAGAATGACTTCCGCACCAAGTGGAACGCTGATGCCCGCCAATCGGCACTGATTCAAACCTCCGTCTCTATCAGCGATCATCAGCGTCAATTCGCGCTCTCACCCTGGCCTTCTCAATTTTCCCCATGCCCAAAACCCTCTACACCGCCGCCGTCGATCTCGGCGCCACAAGTGGCCGCGTCATCCTTGGCGCCTGGTCGAAGAACAAGCTCACGCTCACCGAGGCGCACCGCTTCCCCAACGCCTACCGCGAGCTCGGCGCCAATGCCTACTGGGAGCTCGGCACGTTCTGGCACGAGGTGCGCACCGGCCTGATCAAGGCCGCCGCGCTGCTGCCCAAGGGCGCGAAGCTCGCTTCCGTCGGCGTCGACACCTGGGGCTGCGATCACGTGCTGCTCAACGACGCCGGCCGCCTCGTCTTCCCGCCGCACGCCTACCGCGACGACCGCACCCAGGCCGGCCTGAAAGCCCTCGCGAAAAACGGCGCCGATCGCATCTACGCCGCCACGGGCATCCCCAATGTGTTTTACAACACCAGCCTCCAGCTCGCCGAGACCGTCGCCAGCTGCCCGGCGGTCACCGACCTCGCCACGCGCTGCCTCTTCCTGTCCGACTATTTCAATTATCTGCTCAGCGGAAAAATGGAGAATGAGTTCACCGTCGCCAGCACCTCGCAGCTGATCGACGTGCACACCAAGTGCGACTGGTCGCGCACCGCGCTGGAGCACTTCCGCATCCCGCCGTCGTGGTTCAACCCGCCGGTGCGCGCCGGCAAAAAGCTCGGCGCCGTGCGCGACATTCCCGAGCTCAAGGGCGCGCAGGTCATCGCCGTGCCCGGCCACGACACCGCGGCCGCCTACGACGCCATGCCCGCCGCGGAAGATGGCAACGACCTATTCCTTAGCTCGGGCACGTGGTCCTTGGTCGGCTTCGAAAGCGCCACCCCGGTTCTCGGTCCCGAGGCGGAAAAGGCCAAGGTGGCCAACGAGCGCACGGGCGACGGCGGTTTCCGTCCGCTCACCAACGTCGTCGGCCTCTTCCTGCTCGAGCAGATCATGCAGCACTTCAAGCTGCGGCCGCAGTCCGACCGCGACTGGGCCGCGCTCATCACCGCGGCGGAGAAACTGCCGGCGCCAATGGACCTGCTCGACCTGACCGACGGCGCCTTCACGAACCCGGACTCGATGAAGGCCGCGATCGACGCGCAGCTGAAGCGCCGCAAGCTCAAGGCGCCGAAGGACCTCGCCGGCTACACCCGTCTCATCTGCGCCTCCATCGGCCAGGGCCACGCCAACGTGATGCACGCCTTCGAGCGCATGACGGGCAAGACCTTCAACCGCATCCTCATGGTCGGCGGCGGCTCCAAGAACCGTCTCCTCTGCCAGGCCACGGCCGACGCCGCCGGCGTGCCCGTCATCTCCTTCAGCCTCGAGGGCACCGCCGTCGGCAACATCGCCCGTCAGCTCATCGCCCTGAAAGCCGTGAAAGACCTCAAGACCTTCCGCCGCCTCCTCAGCGCCGACCTCCAGCAAAAGACCTACGCGCCGCAGCGGTAAGTTTCACCGCTAAGATCGCGAAGCATTGTAGGGCGGGGATTCCATTCCCCGCCTCTCCTCGAACATCACGAGTCAATGTAGGGCGGGGGCACCGACCCCGCCTCGCGTCTGTCAGCTTG
>JBMSWZ010000292.1:0-3064 GCA_049425105.1 Cephaloticoccus sp. | reverse complement strand
CGCCTCATTGTAATCCTGCATCCACTCATCGAGATCGGCCTGCAGCTCCTCGATGGTACCTGCTCAACCCGGTACGAGGACGGACCTGCCTTGCAAGATGGCTCGAATGGCCTGGAACGCGTCGATGCCTCGCCGAGCCGCGGTACCGATGACCGATCGGGCTGCGGCGTAGAGGTCAGCGCCCCATTTCGATCGAAAGCCGCCGGTGACTTTTCGGTAGGTGGCTGTGGGTCGAAGTTCGCGCTCGCTGCCGTTGTTGTCCGCGGTGACGTCGGGATGTTCGAGAAAGGTGAACAGGTGCTCGCGGACCTTGCCGTACCTCTTGCGCAATCGCTGCCCGTGACGGTTGGTCGGCGCCAGGGCCATGACGGCATCAAGACGATGCTCGAGGCGTCTGCGGTATTCGCTCCGGGTACTGGGAGAGAGCGTCCGATGCCGGCGCGCGAGAATGACGGCGCGCAGCAGCAGCGCCTTCATGACGGGCGCGAAGACCGTGTCGCCCGCGTCGATGGCATAGCGGCAATCGCGCAACTGGTGGGCAAGGCAGACCTGCCACGCCTCGGCATGGCCACGCTGCGCGCTGTAGAGGTCAGAGACCCAGATAGCGGGACGATGGCCCTGCATCACTTCGCTGACGACACCGGCGCCACGGCTGTGACGGACGACGTGGATGACAACCTCATCATTCTGGAACACCCAGTTCCACGCCCCCTTGCCGTCGATGCGCACACCCGTCTCGTCCGAGCAGACGATCCTGGCTCGGCGAAGCCGCGCGAGGATGGCGCTGACCTCCGCATCGAACAGCGGCTTGCCGCGCTGGAAGGCGGCATCGAGCGCTCCTTCGCTGATCGCCAGGCCAAACAGTTCGAGCAGGAGCCGGCTGAGGCGGCGATAGCTGACGTGGTGGACGAAGCGCAGGTACATGGCCAGGGCGATGATGTTCGGGCTGAACGGCGTGCCCATCTCCAGCCCCTCGGGCAGCGGCGCCGTCGTGGTCTGGCCACAGCACCGACAATGCCCCGCGAACACCTCCACCCGCGTGACGACCGGCTTGACCTTGGGCAGATCGATCTTGTCGTAGCGTGCCAGAAGCGACAGGTCGGCCTGGCCAAGTGCCGTCTCGCAATGCGCGCAGCGGGACGGGCAGGCGGTCACGGTCTCGTCCGGAACTTCAGCCAGCAAGCGACCGCCGCCTTTGCGCCCTACACTGCCTTGGCGAGGACCGCTACGCGGCGCCCTGTCATCCCGGTTCGGCTTCTTGCCCTGCGAGGGCGGCAAGCTCGAGTTGTCCGGCGTCTTGGGCGGCTGGCCGAGTTTCGCCTCCAACTCAGCGACCCGCGAGCGCAAGCGCGTGACCTCCGAGGTCAGGATCTCGACCTGCTCTCGCAGCGCCTGAACCTGCGCCCAGAGCGCATGGATCAGCGCGTCCTTCTGCTCATGGGAGAGGCTCGACAGATCGGGCAGGCGCTCCATCCCAATCTTGAATCAACCCCGCCGTGGTCACGTCAAGCAGATCGGCGAACCTCACCCCACGGACCCCGTGACGGAGGGGGTTGAGCAGTTACGTGCCATGAGAGCGGCGCGCAGTTGCGGCAGCTGGCTCCTGGCCTTCAGCCTGCGGAAGCCTTTGACCGCCTCGAGCATGGCGGCGGCGGTCCAGCGCAGCGCCATCGAGGCATCGCGCCAGCGCTTGACGTTGCGACAGACGCGGCGGACCGAGCCCATGATGTTCTCAATGATATTGGTGCAGGCCAGCGAGCGGCGCAGTTCCTTCGGCAGGCCAAGCCGGACCACGGTGAGGATCTCGTCGAGCCCCTCCAGGATCGCCCCGGCCACGCCCGGCGCCTCGCGCTCCAGGGTGCGGGCGAGATTGCGTAGCAACTTCTCCGCCTTCTCGGCATCGTCGAGTTCCCAGGCCTGCCGCAGGGCACGGCGGGTCGAGGCGTGCAGATGCTTGGGCAGCCGATCGACGATGTTGCGCGCCTTGTGGACTTGGCACCGTTGGATCGGCGTTTCGCGGCCGAAGGTCCGGCGGATCGACTTTGAGAGAGCCTTCGCCCCGTCGATAATGAACAGCCGCGGCACCGAAGGATCGAGCCCACGCGTCACCAGGTCGTCGAGCAGCGCCTGCACCACCGCGGCGTTCTCGGTCGCTCCTTCGACCAAGCCGAGCGGATGCTTCGTGCCCTCGCCGTCGATGCCGATGGCCGCGACCAGCAGCAACTCCTCCGCCAGATAGATGCCGTCGATCTGCACCGCCAGCAGGTCGAGCCCCGACAGGTCCGCGGCCAGCCACTCCGCGAGGCGTTCCGCCGACAGCGCCACGAACCGCCGCGACGCCGCCGACTTCGAGACACCCGAGCCTGGGCCAGCTGGCACGTCGGCCTCCGGCAGGCGCACCGCCCGGCCGAAGCGGCGCGTCGTCACCCCGATCAGCATCAGGTTCAGCGCCCAGCGCCCGAGCCAGTCCTCCGCCATGGCCCGTTCCCAACTCGGCAGCACCACCTCCTGGCCGTCGCGCCCGCGCACCCGTGGACGGACGACCAGGACCTTGCCGCCGTGAAAGCCGAGCGGACCCGCGGTCCGGCCCCAGCGCTGCCCCCGCCGCCCGCCACCCCGGCCGTGCCGCGGACCGCACACCGAAGCCGCGTCGGCCTCCATCATCTCACCCAGCGCCTCGAGCCCCGCGGCCAGGCAGAACCGCTCGAAGCTCGCCGTCATCTCCTCCAGCGCCGTGCCCATCCCAGGGGACACTACCCCGCTCACAGCCGTGCTATTCTTCCTCATGGCGTTGCTTGCCTCTCGTGGATTCGACACCCCGAGCCTATCGGTGGTTGTCAACGAAGTTGTCCGCTGGGATGTGGTAAGCCGTCTCTGATTTCCGGCCGGGCCAGCGCTGCCGCGCGGTAAGCGCGAGCCTGCCTGTGGCGCGGAGGAGATGAGGGACGGCGCGGTAACCATCAGCTGGCGCACCTCTCGACCTGGATGGACGATGCCACGGTGCTCGCTGCGGCGAAGGTGCAGTGCTCGCCATCCTCGCCATGCTCGCTGCGCTGCGCGTGGC
>JBMSWZ010000291.1:0-3065 GCA_049425105.1 Cephaloticoccus sp. | reverse complement strand
GGTGGGGTTAGAAGGAGTATTTGACCGTGGCGGCGACGTAGTCGCGATCGTTGAGGGCATTGTAGCGCTTGGCGCCGAAGTAGTTTACGTAGCGCAATTCGAGGGCCCAGGCGTTCTGGTAGACGAATTCGGCGGCCACCGTCACGCTCTTGCGGCCTTCGACAAAGTTGCCGAGCGGCAGGGGCGTGTTGCCGGTGACGTCTTGGACGAAGCCGATCGAGGGGGAAAGGTTCACGCTGCCGAATACGTTGTAGTAGTCGGCGCGGGCCGCCACTTGGTAGCCCCAGGAGAAGTCATCGGCGAAAGCGCTCTCCGGGGTGACGGCGAGGGAGCCGTTGCCGCTCGTGGCCATGTTGGCTGCGCTGCCGCTGGTGAAGGTGCCGGGGCCGTCGTAGCGCAGGGTGCTCTTCGCGGGAAGATTGGCCCAGACTCCGCCGACCTCGCCGACGAGGACGATCTGGCTGGCGCCGAGGTTCGGGCCAAAGACCTTGGTCATCGTGGACTGGGCTGTCCAGACGTTGTGGCGGCGATAACCGGGCAGATACTTGTTATACTGGCCGAGATAGCTGCCGATCTGGTTGCTCGCGCCGAACTGCGGGGCGAGGCTGGACAGGGCGGCGAAGAGCAGTTCGACGTCGTCGACCTGCAGCGGGACGTCCAGCTTGTAGGAGAGATCACCCTGCCAAGAGATGCCGGTGGTGCCTATGCTCGTGTTGAAGCTGGCGCCGATCATGTCGATGTTGTCGGGATACTCGATGAAGTAGCGCCCGGTCTGGGCGGCGCGCAGGACGCCGAGTTGGGTCGCGCCGGCCGCGATGCTCTGGGCGGCGGGAAAAAACGGCTGCAGGCTGGCCGGGAGAGCGCCGGCGGGCACACCCGTGAGGGCGGCGCCCAGGAGGGTGGTCAACGCGCTGGGCACGCCGGCGGCGGGGTAACCGGCGCCGATCATGGCCGGGGCCAGCTGGGCGGTGGCGAGGCTTGATGCCGTGGCCTGGACGTAAGCGGAGCTTACCGGACCGGTCGGCGTGCGGGCGCTGATCACCGGCGAACGGCTGTGGAAACGGGCATAATACAGACCGAGATCCAGACCGTTCTCCATGTAGACGTGCGCGGAGATGCCGTATTGGTTTAAGTTGCTGTATTCGTGGTCTTTGTCGCGGAGAATGCCGCCGAGGCCGGTGCCGCTGGCGCCGGTTTGGTCACTGATGCCGCCGAAGCCGAGCCAAACCTGCTCGCCGCCGCGGCTGGCAAAATCGTTGGTCGAAAAATAGGTGCCGGCGGGCTCGAGTTCGTTGCGGCGGAATTCCAACAACCAGAACGGTTCGATCGTGATGTTGTCGGTGAGGCCGATCGAGGCCTTCAGCATGTTGACCGGGAGGAAGGCCTCCTTGAGCTCGGCCCCGGGCACGCGCAGCTTGGAAAGGTCGACCGGATTCACGACGTTGTTACCGTTCGGAATGAAGGTGCTCTCGCCCAAGCTCAGCACCTGACGGCCAAAGCGCAGGTCGACCGGCATGTCGCCCACGTCAAACTGGCCGTAAACATACATGTCGAGGAGCTCGGCGCCTTGGACGACGCGATCTTTCGCCTGGTCGCTCAGCGCGGTGCGGCGGGGCGTGTCGCTCTTGAAGTCGTTGAAGTAGTAACCGCGGACGAACATGCCGTAGTTGCGGTAGGTGAGCTGGAAGTCATGCGACGCCTTGATGAGGCTTGAGACCCAGCCTTTGTCGTAGTTGAGGTCGCCGTCGTCGGTGTTGACGGAGTTCTGCGTGCCGCCATTGGCCCGGCCGATATACGTGCTATCGGGCGAGCTCAGGCGATAGAGACCACCAAGCGAAATGGTGGTGTCGAAACTGCCGCGCCATTCGCCTTCCTCAAATTGGAAGGCCAAGGCGGGGCCGGCGGTCAGGGTGAGGGCGAGAGCCATCACTGCATGGCGGAAGCGAAGCATAGGTTGGGTAGGATACGCTTTCATGGGGTTGGAGAGGGGCGGCACAACTTACCGGAAGTTTGCCGGAAGGGTGGGGTTTAGCAGGGGCTTATGGCACGCGAGTGAAACGGTCCGCGGACAACAGGCGAGCAATATCGACCGGGGGAAATTACGCAGTTGCGGCTTTGCTCTGGAGGAAAAACGGGTAGGGTGCCCGTCTTTTCATGCAGGCGGCCACCCACATCCACGTCAAAGGCGCCCGAGAGCACAACCTGCGGAACCTCGAGCTGCGCATTCCGCGCGGCTTACTGGTCGTGCTTACGGGGCCCAGCGGTTCGGGCAAGTCCTGCGTGGCCTTCGATACGGTCTACGCCGAGGGCTATCGCAAATACATGGAGTCGCTTTCGACCCAAGCCCGCCAGGTGCTGGATCAACTGAAGCGTCCGGACGTCGATTTCATTCACGGCCTGTCACCGGTCTTGGCCATTGAGCAGCGCACGGGCGGGGCCTCGCCCCGCAGCACCATCGCCAGCGTGACCGAGATCGCCGATTACGCGCGGCTGCTGTGGGCCCTGGCCGGCGAGCGATATTGCCCCAAGGATGGCGGGCGGGTGATCCGACGCTCGCTGGATGACAACATCCAGCGGGTCCTCACGACCTGTGCCGGTGAAAGAATCATGCTCCTGGCCCCGTGCCTGGAGGCAAAACCCAGCGTGCTGCGGGATGAGCTCCCCCGACTGCGGCAGCGCGGGTTTCAGCGCGTGCGGCTCAACGGCGAGGTGCGAAACCTTGATGAATCCGAGCTTGTGCCAAAGGGCACGCAGGAGATCACGGTTGAGCTGGTGATTGATCGTCTCGTGGCCGTCGCTGAGCAACGCGCCCGCCTGGCGGACTCGCTGGAACTCACTTTCCGCGAGGGCGGCGACCGTGCCCTCGTGCTGACCCAAAAGTCCCCAGAGGATCCTTGGCGGGAGCTTCATCTCAGCCAGGACCTTGCGTGCGAGGTTTGTGGTGACACGTTTGCCAAACTCACCCCGCGGCACTTTTCGCCGAATCACGCGGAAGGCGCCTGCGGGACCTGCGGCGGATTGGGGCGGAAACTGCGATTTGTCCCGGAGCTGATCGTGCCGGATAC
>JBMSWZ010000290.1:0-3075 GCA_049425105.1 Cephaloticoccus sp. | reverse complement strand
GACAAGCAGACGCAGGAAGCCACCCAAAAGGCCAACGAACTCATCGCCAAGGCCCAGCAGGCCATCGAGCTCGAGCGTCGCAAGACCATCGCCGAGGCCCGCGAGGAGATCGCCCGCCTCGTCATCGCGACCACCGAGCGCGTCCTCGCCAAGCAGCTGACCGACGCCGAGCGCGCCGCCTACAACGAGACCGCCGCCCGCGAGCTCAACGTCGCCTGATTCCACTTCCATGGCCGCCACCGCCAAAGCCGCGCAACAACTCGCCCGCCAGCTCTTCACGCTGAGCCTCGTCAACGGCGCCGTGTCCGCGGCGCAGGTCGAGGGCGTTCTCGCCTACTTGGAGAAGCACCCGCCGGCGCAGCCGAAGCAGGTGCTCCTGGCCTACCGCCGCCTCATCGCCCGCGAACTCGCCAAGAGCGAGGTCATCGTCGAGCACGCCGGCCCCGTCACCGACGGCATCCTGCGTTCGCTTGAGGGCGCGCTGACCCAGAAATACAAGCGCCAGGTCACCGCCTCGGCCGTCCAGAACGCCGCGCTCATCGCCGGCCTCCGCCTCCGTATCGGCGACGATATCTACGAAGCCTCCGTCGCCGGCCAGCTGGAGCAACTCTCCGCCTGATCCCTTTCACAAAATCCCAACCCTTCCCGCAGCAGCCATGAGCACCGTCCTCGAACAAATCGAACAACAGATCGCCAAACTCTCCAACAAGGCGGTCAAGAAGAACACCGGCACCATCCGCACCGTTGCCGACGGCGTCGCCAAGATCGACGGCCTGTCCGACGTGATGTATAACGAGATGGTCCAGTTCCCGGGCGGCGCCACCGGCATCGCGCTCAACTTGGAACAGGACGAGGTCGGCTGCGTCGTCCTCGGCGACGTCTCCCAGCTGAAGGAAGGCGACGAGGTTTACACCACCGGCAAGCTTCTCTCCGTGCCCGTCGGCAAGTCCCTGCTCGGCCGCGCGGTCGACGCCCTCGGCAATCCCGTGGACGGCAAAGGCCCGATCGAGACCAAGGAGCGCTACCCGGTCGAGAAGATCGCCCCCGGCATCATCGCCCGCAAGTCGGTCGACCAGCCCCTCTTCACCGGCATCATGGCCATTGACTCCATGATCCCGATCGGCCGCGGCCAGCGCGAGCTCATCATTGGCGACCGCGGCACCGGCAAGACCACCATCGCGATCGACACCATCATCAACCAGGCGAAGATGAACAAGGTCGGCCTCGCTTCCGGCGACCCGAAGTTCCGCCCGGTGTATTCCATCTACGTCGCCGTCGGCCAGAAGAACTCCAACATCGTGCGCACCATCTCGGCCCTCGAGGCCGCCGGCGCCCTGGAGTATACGATCATCGTCACGGCCCCCGCCGCCGACAACACCGCCAACCAGTTCCTCGCCCCGTTCTCCGGCGCCGCGATGGGCGAGTGGTTCATGGAAAACGGCATGGATGCCCTCATCGTTTACGATGACCTCTCCAAGCACGCCGTCGCCTACCGCCAGATCTCGCTAATCCTCAAGCGCCCCTCCGGCCGCGAAGCCTACCCGGGCGACGTGTTCTACCTCCACAGCCGCCTGCTCGAGCGCTCCGCCCGCCTCGACGGCAAGGGCTCGCTCACCGCGCTCCCGATCATCGAGACCCAGGCCGGCGACGTCTCGGCCTACATCCCGACCAACGTGATCTCGATCACCGACGGCCAGATCTTCCTCGAGACCGACCTCTTCAACCAGGGCATCCGCCCCGCCGTCTCCGTCGGTCTCTCCGTCTCGCGCGTCGGTTCCGCCGCACAGATCAAGGCCACCAAGCAGGTCGGCGGCAAACTCAAGGGCGAGCTCGCCCAGTTCCGCGAACTCGCGGCCTTCGCGCAGTTCGGCTCCGACCTCGACGCCAAGACCAAGGGCCAGCTCGACCGCGGCGCCCGCATCGTCGAGCTCTTCAAGCAGCCCGCCTTCAGCCCGCTGCCGATCGAGCTCCAGGTCGCCGTGCTCTTCGCCATGCAGCAGAACACCTTCAACGACATCGCCGTCGACAAGGTCGTGGCCGCCGCCGCCTCGCTCAAGGACTTCTTCACCACCCGCAAGGACGCCCTCCTCACCGAGGTCCGCACCAAGGCCAAGCTCGACGACGACCTCGAAGGCAAGCTCAAGGCCGCCGTCGAAGAGTGGAAGTCCAACTACAGCGCGAAATAATCCGCGCCGCCTCCATCCCGCACCGCTGACGACACCGCATGCCCTCGACCCGCGACATCCGCCGACGCATCAAGTCGGTCAAGAACACCCGCCAGATCACCAAGGCGATGGAGCTCGTGGCCGCGTCGAAGATGAAGCGCGCCCAGCAGGCGACGCTCGCCGGCCGCCCCTACGCGCAGCTCATGGCCGACATGCTCGCGGCGCTCACCGCCCGCGTCGACGAGGCCCCTCATCCCTTCCTGGAGCAGCGTGAGGTCAAGACCCGCGGCATTCTGCTCGTCACGACCAACATCGGCCTCTGCGGCGCGCTCAACGCCAACCTCTTCAAGCTCGTCACCGAGGTGAAGGGCTCCGCGAAGTTCGTCGCCATCGGCCGCAAGGGCGCGCAGTTCCTCGCCCGCACGAAGCGCGACCTCATCGCCGACTTCCAAGTCGACGACCGCGGCAGCTTCAACGACGTGAAGGTCGCGATCGAGTTCATGACGAAGCAATACCTCGAGGGCGTCATCGACACCATCGAGGTCATCTACCCGCGCTTCAAGAACACGCTCGTGCAGACGGCCACCGTCCGCCCGGTGCGCCCGCTCAGCAACGTGCGCGAGTTCGTCGCCAACCTCCGCGCCTACGCCGGCACCACCGGCCCCGCGACCGACGACCGCCAGATGCTGTTCGAGCCGAGCGCCCCGCAAGTCCTCGAGGCCCTGCTGCCGTTCTACGTCAACCGCATGATCCACCAGCTCGTGCTCTCCGCCAAGGCCTCCGAGTTCAGCGCCCGCATGGTCGCGATGAAGACCGCCAAGGACAACGCCACCAACCTCCTCGGCGACCTCACCCTCGAATACAACAAGGCCCGGCCGGCCGCGATCACCCAGGAAATCCTCGAGATCGC
>JBMSWZ010000289.1:0-3076 GCA_049425105.1 Cephaloticoccus sp. | reverse complement strand
TGGGCCATATCGCCGGCTCGCCGACCGCAGATCTCCTCGATCAATTCGCTTCGCTCCGCCGCGGGGAGCTTTTCGTGCAACACCAGTAGCGGCAGGGTCAGCTTTCCGCTCGCGAAATCCGTGCCCAGCGTCTTGCCGATGCGCTGTTCGTCTCCAAAAAAATCCGCCAGATCGTCGTAGATTTGGTAGGCGATGCCCAAGTGCCGACCAAAGCGGGCGACGTCGGCCACATAGGCCTCGGAAGCCCCTGAGAGGCGCGCGCCAAGAAAACAGGAAACGCGGAAAAGCTCGGCCGTTTTGAGGTCGATGATGCGCCAGTAGTCCTCGCGGGTTATCCGGTCGGAACCGCGGCGCATGGTTTGGACGATTTCGCCGGCGCAGACCTTGCGAGTGGACTCCGAAACCGTTTCGCAGACCTCGGTGGTGGGGAACTGGGCGGCGAGGTGCAGCGCATGCGAGAACAACGCGTCGCCTAGCAACACCGCAGCGGTGGGTCCGAACTTTCGCGCCGCCGTTTCCCGGCTCCGGCGCAGGTCCGCCTGATCCATGATGTCGTCATGCACCAGGGTGGCGAGGTGGACGAGTTCCACCACCGCCGCGGCCCGCACCAGGTCCGGGTGGGGCGCGCCCGCCGCCTTCGTGCCACTGAGGAACACGAGCGCCGGCCGAATCCGCTTGCCGGAGGTATCGATGCAGTAATCGGCCATGTCGCGGATCTCGGGCTCGAAGGCCTCGATCTGTTGCCGCAGGAACGCATCCAGCGCGGCCATATGCGGCTTGAGGCCGGCGAAGACCGAACCAAACGTGGAAGAAGGCACGGCGGCCGGCCCAGCGGATGCGACGCGGTTCATGAGGATGCAGACTCTAGGTGCCGGCGGGCAAAATGCTAACCAATACTCACGATTCCCATGTCGGAACATCCTCTGCTTCTCGTCGCCCTGATCGGTGCCGCCGTTTACCTCGGCCACCTGTGGTGGAGTGACTATCGCCGCCCCACCACCGACCCCGGCGGCCCCCCGCCACTGCCGGGCGCAACCGCCGCACCGCGCCGCATCATCATGCTGGCGGTGGCGGGGAGCTGCGGACTGCTGGCCGTGGAATCCTGGGGCGAATACCAACTCGGCATCGTGGGTGAACAATCCACCCTGACGGTTCTGGCGGCGATCCACACGCTCGGGGCCGTCGTCATTGAGGAACTCATCTTCCGCGGCTTTCTCGTCATCAATGGGCGCGGTCCGTGGGCGCGCTGGGCCGGCATCTTGGGCGCCTCGGTGCTGTTTGCGCTGGCCCATCCCTTTCTCTGGACCCTCGAGGGGGGCTTCGCGCTGACGCTGACGGTGAAAGGCACGTTCAGCACGGGGGCGGCCTTCGTGTTTTCCCTGTGGTTCTATTTTCTGCGCTTCAACCGCTGGAACCCTGCCGCCTCGCTCCTCCCCTGCTTCGCCGGCCATGCCGCGAAGAACCTTGGCGTCATCGCCATCAAGGGCGCCCAGGGATTCCTCGTCGGTTGGTGGTGAAAAAAAAAGGCCACACCCGGAGGTGCGGCCTGAAAGCAAACGGTCACCGGCTTACTTCTTCTTTTTCTCTTGGTCGGCCGGGACGACGGGGAGAAACGGATCACTGCCGTCGCGGTAACCCGGCAGCTGGTCGCGGGTCATCTTGAGCTGGCGGACACGACGCGAGTCGAAGACTTCCTCAATCGGGGCGCCGTCCGCGCTCACGGTCTTGGCCGTGATGAAGATGATCAGGTTGCGCGTGCGCATGTCCTTCGAGTCCGAACGGAACAGACGGCCCAGCAGCGGAATCGAGCCCAGCACGGGCACCTTGGTCTGACCGATGGTATCGCTGTTCTCGATCAGGCCGCCGATGCCCATGGTGTATCCGTCCTTGAGCGAGACCTGCGTCTTGGTCTTGCGGGTGGTGATGATCGGGATGGTGGTGGCGCCAAAGGGGGCGGACTCGTTGGAGCTGCTGACCTCGGGTTGCACGTCGAGACGGATGAAGCCGCGGGCGTTCACCTGCGGGGTGACGCGCAGGATGATGCCGATCGGGCGGTATTCAAAGCCGCTGACCTCGTAGGTGCCGCGCTCCTGGTTGTAGGTGTAATTCGGGATCGGGTATTCGCGGCCGATGTTGATCGTGGCCTCGGTGTTGTTGAGGGTCACGACCGTCGGGTTCGACACGAGCTTGGTGTCGTTGTAGGTCTTCAGCGCGCTGATGATGAGATTGAAGTCCGAGGCGGAGAACACCGCCGACGCGACGCGGTTGGTGCCGCTGGAGTTCGTCAGGCCCACCAAGTTGCCGAGGATGTTGGAAGCTTCAGTCGTGCTGCTAGCCCCCGTAACCGTGCTCGAGTTGGTGTTTCCAACATTGTTCGAGTTGGTCGTGCTAATCGGCAAGGTGACCGGGATCGGATTGCCGTTGCCGTCCGTGCTTTGCACCGAAGGCGCGCCCGTGGTGGTGGCGATACCGGCCGAGGGGTTGTTCAGCGTGACGTTGCCATCCGGGAAGGTGACGGTCGACGCGGTGCCGGTGTTGTTCGGCACGGTGGTCGAAAAACCGGTCTGGGTCGTGTTGGTCGCGTCGCTCGTCAACGTGTTGCCTGACGTCGAATTGTTGTTCAGCGCCGTGCTGTTGTTCAGGGTCTGGTTGGTCGTGTTGGTCCGGCCCTGGCCCCGACTGCGGTCCCAGGCCTGGTTGATGTTGCCCACGCCCACCTGCATGCCGGCGAGCGATGACCAGTTGACACCGATGTTCTTCACGTCCTGGTCGGTGACCTCCACGAACTTCGACTCGATCATCACCTGCTCGGTGGCCTTGTCGAGTTGCTCGATGATCGGGCGGATGCGGTTGAAACGGGAGGGGCGCTCGGTGATGACCAGCGCATTGGTGCGGTCATTGACCACGATGCCGCCGCCAAGGCTTAGGTGTCATCCGCAGCGCACTCCCGGACGTCTTCGACCACCATCGGGCCGTTCGGGGAGGACGTCCGCGCCATCAGCACACTGTGGACGCTTTTCTCGAAGTAGAACCCTTTTGACTTGGCAGAAAAGAGCATGCGCGGGGCGGAAATTCG
>JBMSWZ010000288.1:0-3078 GCA_049425105.1 Cephaloticoccus sp. | reverse complement strand
CAGCGCGTCAATGACCTGACGCGGCTTCTGGGCGGTGGCGCCATTGTCGAGATAGACGAGGGGCTTGCCGTTCACCTGCTGGTGCAGGACAGGAAAATCGGCGCGGATGCGGGAAAGGTCGAGCGGCATGGCGGGGCGAACAGAGGTCGGCGCAAGGTGTGCCGGGGCCGCGTCAGTCCTTGTGGGTTTCGGTGGTGGCGGGGGCTTCGTCGCCCTTGAGCGCGTTGAGCGCGGCGTGCCAGCCGAGGGTGGCGCACTTGATGCGGGCGGGGAAGGCGTGCACGCCGGCGAAGGCGGCGATGTCGCTGATCTCCTCCGGGGCCTCGCCGGTGGTCACGATGTGGTGGAATTCGTCGTAAAGCTTCTGGGCCTCCGCCGCGGTCTTGCCCTTGAGCTGCGTGGTCATGAGCGAGGCGCTGGCCTGGGAAATTGCACAACCGGAGCCTTCAAACGAAAGGTCCTTGATCCGGTCTCCGTCGAGCACGAGATACACGCTGCACTGGTCGCCGCAGGTGGGGTTGTCGCCATGCGCCACGCTGGTGGCGGTGGGAATCTTGCCGCGATTGCGGGGCCGGCGGTTGTGATCGAGAATGACCTGCTGGTAGAGGTCGGAGAGGTCGGACATGCAGCGGAACGTAGTAAAAAGTCCCGCCGGCGCAAAGCCGGGTTTCAGATTTTGCGCGGGATAACCGGACGATGGTGGACGCGCAGGTCCCTCTGCGCGTTGCAGCCGGCCAAGCCGGCCGAGGGACCGGCCGGCCCACTTCGGAGATCTGCCGGATCAATTCGGTCAGAGGGTCTTGGAATGCCGCCCGCGACTGCGGTCGAGGTATGCGTCGAAGCGCATTGCAATCACGCGCAGCAACGGCAGGCCGGCATCGGTTACGGTGACGCCGCCGGCATCGCGCGTTACCACGCCGTCCGCTTCTAGGTCGGCCAAAGCCGCCAGCTCGGCCGCGTAGCGCTGCTCGAAGATTCGTTGCGCCGGCTTGATCCGCGGCACGTGCGCGTAGCCGAAGACCGAGAGCCGGTCGGGTGCGAGCGCGAGCACACCGGCCACCGTGCGGGCAAAGCTGTCCGGCGTTTGCAGCGGCAGGCCGTAAATCAGGTCGACGTTGATCGAGCCAAATCCCGCCTCGCGCAACCAGGCGAAGGCGTGCTCGTTTTGCTCCGGCGTCTGCACGCGATGGATTGCGAGTTGCACCGCCGGGTTCGTGTCCTGGATCCCCAGCGAGGCCCGGTTGGCGCCGATTTCGCGCAGCGCCCGCACGTGTTCCGGGGTCAGCCGGCGCGGGTCAACCTCGACGCTGAACTCGCAATCGGGCGCGAGCACGAATTCCTCGCGGATCAACGCGCCGAGCCGCCGCAATGTGTCCGGCGGGAGGAAAGTGGGCGTGCCGCCGCCGAGGTGGATCTGGGCCACGGGCCGCGCCGGGTCCATGAGCCGCGCGGTCAACCGGACCTCGCGAATCAGCCAGCCCAAGTAGTCGTCCGCCGCCTCGCGGTTGCGGGTGATGACGGTGTTGCACCCGCAGAACCAGCAGCGGGTTTCGCAAAACGGCAGGTGGAAATAAAGCGAGAGCGGACCGGCACCGGGGGCGTTGTCCTGCAGGATCGCTTCCTCCAGCAGCAATGGCGCGAGGTCCGCGGTGAACTGGGTGGCCGGCGGGTAGGAGGTGTAGCGCGGACCGGGCACCGCGTGCTTGCGGACCAGGTCCAGATCGAGGGCGGGAGCGAGCGAGGGCATGATGACCGCGCCATCATGCCGCGCGCCCCGGTCACCCGCTACGCATGCCTTGCCTGTCGCTGGGCGAATCTTGCCTGGCGGCCGCGCCTCAGTCGAAGCTCACCGGCTTGCCGGTGTCGGCGGAGGTGTAGAAGGCGTCGGCGATGCGCGCGAAGAGCAGCGCGTCCGCAAGCGAAGTCATCGGCTTTTTCTTTTCGAGAATCGCGGTGACGAAGTCGAAGACCACGCCGTCGTGCTCGGCCCCGGAGCCGGACTCCTCGCCCTCCCACAGCACGGTGGTCTTGGTGCCGGTGCCGGGGTTGGGCTGGGTGAGCATCAGGCTGGCGGAGGTGTAGCGCAGCATCTGCAGGTCGAGCGCCCCCTTGTCGCCGGAGATCTGCCACACGCTGTTGGCGGGCAGGGAGGAGAACTCGGCGCGCTCATAGTTGAGCACGCAGCCCTCGGCGAAGGTCACGAGGCCGACGATGTGCGTCTCGGCGTCGGAACCCTTGGCGGCGTAGGCGGCGAAGGCCTCCGGCACCTGCCAGGTGCGGGCCAGGGCGAACTGGGGCGTGAGCTTAAAGTCGACGAGCCCGAGCAGGTAGTCGACGTCGTAGCAGCCCCAGTTGACGAAGATGCCGCCGCCGTTGAGGTCGCGGCGCAGGCGCCAGACGGGCGGATTGGGGCTGGGTTGGTCGCTTGGCTTGGTCGCGGCGCGGCAGGTAATGGTGCGGATGCGCCCGAGGCCGCCGGAGCGGATGAAGGCGGTCGCGGCCTTGGCCGACTCGAAGGAACGGTAGCGCGCCGAGCAGCAGGCGCCAACCCGGTCGCCCTGCGCGGCGAGCATGATGCGCAATTCCGCGGCGTTCATCGCCACGGGTTTCTCGGTCAGGACGTGCTTGCCGGCCTTGAAGGCCTCGACGGCGAGGGCACCGCGAACATTGGCGGGGAGGGCGAGGATCACCGCGTGCACGGAGGCGTCACGGAAGAGTTCGCCGGCATCGGTGACCCAGCGCTCGACCCCGAACTCGGCGGCGGTCTTCTCCGCGACTTCGGCCCGGACGTCGCAAACGGCGACGGCGCGGGCGGATTTAATCTTGGCGAGCGCGCGGAGGTGATACTGCGCGATGACGCCGCAACCGATGACTGCAATGTTCAGCATTTGGGAAATGGGGTAGGGATTGCTTTGCACGGGGTGGAGGCATTGTCTAGCGCGACTTGTGAGTCTGACCCAATTCATCGGCAGCGAACTCGTGGTGGCGGTGGGCCGGCTGGCCCCGGCGCAGGTGCTGGGTCCGTGGCGCGGCCGGACGCCCGGAGGCACCCGGCGCCGCGCGCGGGTTGTGCCCGCG
>JBMSWZ010000287.1:0-3084 GCA_049425105.1 Cephaloticoccus sp. | reverse complement strand
AGAGGGCCAGCTTGCGTTCCTCTTCCCGCTCAAGGAGCGCGGCGCGCAGCGCCAGTAGCCGCTGGCGGCGATGCGCCACCGGGGGATTGGGGTTCGCCCGGAAATGGGCCAGTTGGAGGTCAAAATGCTCGCGTGATGTCATGATGCCAAGATAGGGGTGCCGCGCAAACGCATCCCGTGTCCTACCTTGACAAGATGAACCTCTCTGTCGACATGATTCGCGACGCCGCCGCCTTCCTCGATGGTAGGGTCCGTCGCACACCCGTGGAGTTCTCGCCGGAGCTGAGCGAGCGGTTGGGCGCGGAGGTATGGCTCAAACTGGAGAACCTCCAAACCACGGGAAGCTTCAAGCTGCGCGGTGCCTGGTTTGCCATGCACCGACTGCAAGATCAAGGCGTGCAACGGGTTGCGACGTGCTCCGCTGGCAATCACGGCCGGGGCGTGGCTTTTGCGGCCCGGCAGCTGGGCATGCAGGCGGTCATTTTTGTGCCTTCGAGTGTGGATACGGTCAAACTGGCGGGCATGCGGCGGGATGGCGCTGAGGTGCGGTTGAGCACCTTTCCCGGGTATGATGAGACGGAGCGCTGGGCCATCGAGCAGGCCGCGCGGGAGGGGATGCCGTTCCTGAGCGCCTTCGATGATCCGCTGGTCATGGCGGGAAACGGGGGCACGGTGGCCATGGAAGTGGCCGAGCAGGTTCCGGATGCCCGGACCTTCCTCATGCCGGTGGGCGGTGGGGGGCACGCGGCGGGTTTCGCCTTCTGGATGAAGTCCGTTTACGCCGATGCGCGCATCGTCGCATGCCAGCATCGGGACTCGGCGGCCTTGAAAGCGAGTCTTGATGCCGGGCGCGCTGTGACGGAAATGCCACCCATCGACACCCTGGCTGGTGGCTTGGAAGGCGGACTCGGTGTCCGGACCTTCGAGGTGCTGCGCGGGCGGGTGGACGATGTCCGAATGGTGGGCGAACCCGCGCTCCGGGCCGCCATGCGCTGGATGGTGGATCACCACCAGGTCATCATGGAGGGCTCGTGCGCCGTGGCGGTGGCGGCAGCGCTCGATCCGGCGTTTCCGAAGCCTTCCACCCCGGTCGTGATCTTCATTTCCGGCCGGAATATTGCACGGTCATCGCTTGCGGCGGTGCTCTCGGAGCAGAGTTAGTCGGCCAGGTTGAAGCAGACCACGCGGGTCTCGCTCATCTCCTCGGCGGCATACTTGACCCCTTCGCGACCCACACCGGACTGTTTCGTGCCGCCGAAGGGCATCGTGTCCAGGCGGTAGTCGGTGGAGTCGTTTACAATAACTGCCCCCACCTCGAGCTGCTCGGCCGCCTGGAAGGCGTGGCGCAGGTTCTCGGTGAAGATGGCGCCGTGCAGACCGACGTCCACGTTGTTGGCGCGCTCAATGGCTTCATCCAGGGTGTCGAAGGGGAAGAGGGCGCAAACAGGACCGTAGACCTCGTCGCAGGAAAGGCGGGCGCCGTCGGGTACGTTTTCAAGGATGGTGGCCTCGATCACGGCGCCGTGCTGCTTTCCGCCGCAGAGCACGACGGCGCCCGCCGACACGGCATCATCGATCCACGCCTTGACCCGGTCCGCTTCGGCCGGACGGATCATCTGGCAGACATCCACTTCCGGATCCAGCGAATGGCCGGCTCGGAGCCCAGAGGCAACGGCCACCACCTTCTCGCGGAAGGCATCATACACACCGCGCTGGACGAACACGCGCTGCACGCCCAGGCAGTTCTGACCGGCTTGCGCAAATGCGCCGTCGCACACCGCCGTGGCGGCCGCGTCCAGGCGGGCATCGTCCATGATGATCACCGGGGAGTTCGAGCCCAGCTCCAGCGAAAAGCGCTTGATTCCTGCATTGCGGACCACCTTTTCGCCGGTCCGGCGCCCGCCGGTAAACGAGATCATGCGCACGTCCGGGTGCTCGACCAGGGGTCGGTTTTCTTGACGACCGCGTTGCCGGCGGCCAGCGCCGGGCCCACCTTGTGTGCCACGAGGGCCACGGGATCATTGAAGGGCAGGATGCAGGCAATCACACCGAGCGGCTTGCGTACAAAGTATCCCACCCGCGCCTCGCTGCCGGGCCTGGCATCGAACGGGAGGCTCTCCCCATGCAGGGTGCGGGCCACTTCGGCCGCCATGCGCAGCACTTCGGCCGCTCGGCGCGGTTCGCGCTGCGCCTCCGTGATGGTCTTGGAGCCCTCCCGGGCCAGAAGTTCGGCTACCTCGTCGGCATGCGCTGCGAGGCGATCCGCGGCAGCATACAGGACATGCACGCGCTGATGCACCGGAAACGCCTGGCGGGAAGCTTCCCGTGCTGCCGCAACCGCATCGCGGACATGATGCACCGATGCGACGGAAAGGGTGTCCACGAGGGCGTTGTCGAACGCATTGCGGACGTCCATGCGGACGTCGGTCACGATGTGGTCAGGGCCGATGATCAGAGGAGCAGGCATGGGCGGTATGGGAAGGTGCGGCGCTCAACGTAGGGCCCTGCCCGGAACAGCGCAAGGCGGTCGGTTTCAGGGTTCGCCCGTCGGCACGAAACCGAAATGGGCCGTAGGTTGCGCTCGTCCAACTGGCAACCTCCCACCAATGGCCTTCCCGATCATGATCCATCGCATCCCGTCCATGCTCCTTCTGCTGGCCCTGCTGACCCTGCCGGCCAACGCCCAGCGCCAGAACCTGACTCCAGTCATGGACAGCACGGCACCCGCGTCGGCACCCGAAGTCCGGGAGCAGGCCTATGCCACACGGATTTCCCTTTTTTCCTCTTCCCCGCTGAAGAACGTGGCCGTGAAGAACATCGGGCCCACCATCATGAGCGGCCGTGTGACGGACATTGACGCCAATCCGGCAGCTCCGTCCCACTTCATGGTGGCCTACGCTTCTGGGGGGCTCTGGCTGCCCCGCAACAACGGCCAATCGTTCACGCCGATCTTTGACGGCAACGGTACGATGACCATCGGGGACATCCACGTGGACTGGGCCACCGGCGTGATCTGGGTTGGAACGGGTGAGAACAACTCCAGCCGGTCCTCCTATGCCGGTGACGGCGTGTACCGGAGCGAGG
>JBMSWZ010000286.1:0-3085 GCA_049425105.1 Cephaloticoccus sp. | reverse complement strand
CGTTGGGGTGGGCCAGCGCGGCGCGCAGGTCGCGCGCCTCGAGGCGATCGCGCAGGTTGAGCACCCAGAAGGCCTCCAGCGCCGCGGGAGCGTTGCCCGCGACCAAGGTGCGGAGCGGGGCCGGCCGGGCAGCGGGGGAGGAGGGGCGCGCGGGCCCCGCGGCGCGCTGCCGGGCCCAAGGACGGGCCCGGCCACCTTGTCAGGCGTAGGGATTGGAGCTCTTGGCGGACTCCGGCAGGGCCTCGACGTGGCTCTGGATGAGCTTGAGGCGGTCGCGGAAAAAGATCTGCAGCGCGCCGACGTCGGAGCCGAGGTTGAACACGTTGACGCCCTCGGACACGAACTGCTCGAACGGCGCGAAGAGGCCGGAGGTCATGGCGAACTTGCCGTTGCTGCGCGCGGCCTTGGCGACGCGCTGGCGGGCGGCGGCAACCTCCGGGTCGTTGAGCTCGCCGGCCTTGCCGATGCGGTGGCTGAAATCGCCGGGACCAAAGAGAAAGCCGTCGAAGCCGGGCACGGCCGCGATCTTCTCCACTTGGGCGAGGCCCTCGGGCGACTCGATCTGAAGGACGACGATCTTCTCGTTGTTGCTGTTCTCGAGGTATTCGTCCTGCGGGACGGCGCAGTAGAGGCCGTCGGTGCAGCCGCCATCAAGGGCGCGCTTGCCGATGGGGTGGAAGCGGGTCCAGGAGACGATCTGCGCGGCTTCCTCGGCGGACTCGACGTGCGGCACGATGATGCCGGTGGCGCCGGCCTCGAGCGGGCGGATGTAGTCGGAGTAGCTGCCCTTGGCAACGCGCACGAGGCTGTCCATGTCATGCAGGCGGGCGCCGCGGATGGTGTGCTCCAGCGTGGTCCAGTCGGTGGGCACGTGCTCGTTGCAGAGCCAGATGCCGTCGAAGCCGCACACGCCCGCGAGTTCGGCGATGCGCGGATCGGTGAGGTTGAATTTGATGATGGCGGGGAACTTGCCCTCCGAGAGGAGGCGCTTGATGCGGCTGGAGCGGAGCTTCGTCATGATTGGGTCGATTGAGGGAATGCGAGCGGCCGGGCCGCGGCGCGGAGTAGTTTTGGAAACAGGCCAAGGAAACGCCGATGTCAGCGCGGTTCAATCTCGTTGAGCTTGATGACACGACCGCCCTGCTCGCGGCTGAGGATGCCGCCGATGACGAGTTTCATCAGCTCGACGGTTTCGGTGAAGGGGAAAGGGTGCTTCCCGGTGCGGAGGTAGCCGATGAACGCAACGAGCTGCGCGCGGAAGGAGTAGAACGTGTCGCCGGTGGCGAGCGCGCGGCTGCCGGCGGTGCCGCAGAGCTGGAGCTGGCCGAAGCCGCCGAACATGTCGGAGATGGCCGCGACGATTACGTCGACCCCGCGCTCGTGGGTCAGGTGCACGAGGTTGCGGTCGTGCGTGCCGGTGTTCTGCACGGTGAGGAAGCCGGGGCCGAGGATCGGGTAGATAGCCTCCAGCGCGTGGATGCCGTAGGTTTCCCAATACTTCGCCGTGGTGATGCTGACGTAGCGCAGCTCGCCGAGCTCGTGGGTGGAGAGGTGGTAGGGGTGGAACTCCTTGCAGTAGCGCATGGAGCTCGACGACATGATGGCCTTCCCGGCCGCGACCCAGTCGACGAAGGTCTTCAGGTCGGCGGAGTTGTCGGCCAGCGGCTTGTCGACGAACACCGGCAGGCCGGCCTCCACGAACGGCCGCGCGCGCTCTACGTGCTCGCCGCCGATGTCGGTGGCGATGATCACGGCGTCGACGTGCCCGATCACGTCGGTGGGGTTGGCCACGACGTTGGGGATCAGCGAGCACTTCGCGACGTGCTCCGCGGTGAAGCCGCCCTCACCCTGGCAGCAGATGTGGGTGACCTTTGCGCCGGGGATGGCGAGCGTGGCGGCGGGCTGCTTGTTGAGGTATTGTGGAATTCCTGCGAACGGGCACTCGGCGGTCATGGCCTCGCGGTTGTAGCCGTTGAACATGGCGGCCCACGAATACGGGTGCCCGTTGCCCGGCGTGCAGCCGAGGAGGGCGAGGCGAATGTTGGCGGGATCCGGGACGAGGCTCATGACGGGGTGGGTTCAGGTGGTCTTCGGCACCGCGATGCAGTCGATCTCGTAGTGCAGGACCGGCGGCAGGCAGCCCGAGATGGTGGTGCGGGCGGGCAGCGGGTCCTTGAAGTATTCGCGATAGAGCTGGTTGTAGAGGGGGGTGTTGGCCGAGTCGCGGATGTAGTTGCGCGTCTGCACGACGTGGGCGAGGTCGCTGCCGGCGGACTCGAGCACGGCGCGGAGGTTCTCGACCGAGCGGCGGAACTCCTCCTCGAAGGTGCCGGAGATGATCTTGCCGGTCTTGTCTACCGAGGCCTGGCCGGACACGAAGATGAGATTGCCCACGCGCACGGCGGGGCTGAAGGGCAGGTGCGAGACCGGCGTGGACTCGTCTCGGGGATAACTGACGTCGGGATGGTTCATAGGAAGGTGAATTTCGGCTCTTGGATGTCGTCGAGCGGGTAGACCGGTCGGCGCAGGTGGCGCCAGGGCAGGCTCGCGAGATTGTTGGTGCACGGGCCGGGCGTGTCGACGTAGTGCGTGGCCTTGGTGATGGGGTCGTAGCCGCGGCGGTGCGCGACGGCGGCCTTCACGCCGATGACGGAGAAGTCCTTGGGCTCGATCCCCTGGCTGCGGAACTGGCCGAGGTCAAACGGCGGGGTCTTGCGCGACGTGAGCAGGATGGTCACGCCCCATGCGCGCACGACGGCGCAGTGCCCCATCGCGATGTGCATGCCGTGCATCGACGCGAGATGGCTGTGCTTGTCGACGAGCTCGAAGTTGCCGTCGCTGCGCGAAACAAACTCGGCCTCGATTTCCACCGGGCCGGGATCAAGCCGCGAACCGCGGCCGCCGACCGAAATGGTTTTCTTCTCGCCCGGTTTCAGGTCCGCCAGCGCAGCGACGGCGAGCGGATCGTTGATCGCGACGAGGGCGTTGGGCGTGCCGTGCAGCAACATCGCGCGGAGCACGCCGGTGCAATCGCCGGGCGCGCCGCCGCCGATGTTGTCGGCGGGCTCCCCCAAAAGCACGGGGC